>NZ_JBEJZY010000005.1:0-132039 GCF_040256935.1 Photorhabdus viridis | reverse complement strand
GTTTTTTATTGGAAATCGTCGCTGGCCTAATTGCTTATACATTCCAACCTAAAAAACCGAGCTTGAATTTACGGGATTGTGATATAGCTATTTTTAAACGAAGCTGAGGTTGGTTAGGTAGTTAATGTAGTATGTATAGGATAGATAAGGGTACCGTAAAAAACCATCCATGCAGCATTGACTGCCGCAGGAAACAGTGGCCGTGTCTATAACAAAACAAACACGCCTGCCGGAGTGGTAGACGTGTGATGCGCTCAGTTGGAGGATTGGAAAGGAGAAACAAAGCATTAATGGCTTTATTGCTCAAGAATTAATTGTTCTACGTGCTTAGAAATCTCTACCAGTGCATTGTGGTTTGCGTAATCTTTTTGGACGATTTGCGCGCGTTGTTTAAACAAGTTTGTACGCAGCATGTTTTCCACTGTTTGCTTAAGCTGAGATTCAGTCGGTTGTGCTGTATCCAGATTAATACCACATCCAGCCCATACGACGCGGAACGCTGTTTCCTGCTTGCCTTCTCCTGTATCGGCAATGAGTACCGGCGTACCGTGGTTGAGGGCGTAATTAATGGTTCCGTAACCCCCGTTGGATATTAGTAATGAAGTTTTTGGCAGCCAGTGTTCAAATGAGATAAATTCTTCGATACGTGCGTTGTCAGGTATGTTCTCTTGCCATATTTTTGCCGCTCTACCTCCAGTGGTTGCCAATACACGTACCGGTAATGTAGCCAGTGCACGTAATGTGGGGAAAATTAACTGGTTTAGATCGGTATTAGACATGGTGCCTTGAGTGACTATAACCAGTGGGCGTGGATCATCTTCTTCCCATAATTGAGGTATTGCTGCTGTTGGTGCGGGGTTGGGGAGTGGGCCAATAAAATGGACGGTATCAGGCAATCCTTCTCGTGGGTATTCAAATGCCAGGGTTGAAAGTTGCAAAAAGCGATCAGAGCCCAAAATGATTTCATCGTTGAAAAATCGGGTTAACATAGCGCATCCTGACTGAGTTAATGCGTCATTGAAGCTATCCTGTACTTCGATTTTTAGTTGCCGGGTTTCCTCATCCACGAGTTGTTCATGTGTCAATTCTGATGGTAATAATGCGGGGGGAATACGTGGTCCCCAGAAAATTGAATCTTTTGAAGAGTAAGCCAGAGGTGTTATGCCAATGATAATCACTGGAAGGCGGTGAGCTTTTTCTTTTTGCAGTAGTGGCAAGATTCCATAAAAGCAGTTCTCAGCTATAAGTAATTCTGCTTGTTGTTCATGGATGATTTGTTGTAGCTGGCGGTCGAGGAATGGGATTGGACTACAGAAGAAATCTTTAAACGCTAGCGCCATTTGCAGATTTCCTGGCGGAAGGTGCGCTCGGTCAGGAAAACGTTGTTTTAAGTGGCGGTAATCAAAGTCTATCTGATCATCAAAAGGGATAAATTTTGCGTTTAAATCTTCTACCTGTTGGCGAAATAACGCACCAGTGAATACAGTTACCTGATGTCCTTGTGTTATCAGTGATTGAGCTACCTTTAACATCGGATAGACATGACCGGGTGTTGCAACCGCTGTAATGACAATACGTGCCATAACTTGCTCCTTCATACTGTTTTGATTTAATTACGCTAGCTCCTGACTAATGAGGGTGATCATCTTATGACTACTGTCATGAATTCATTGTAGTAATAATAATTCATTATAACAATAATCACGGTGATTTATTTTTTCATGAAGTTATGAAATATGCCGATTCCTTCCTCCCTTTTAATCTGTGTTAGCACCAAAACGGCGAGGAAAGACAACGGTATCTAGGGTTTAATTAATGCGGCTTTGTTAAAGAGTTAATTGTTCTACGTGACGGGATATTGCTGCTAATGCATCATGGCTTGTGTAATCTCTTTGGACGATTTGTGCACGTTGTTTAAACAAGTCTGTACTCAGCATATTTTCCACGGTTTGCTTAAGTTGAGATGCAGTGGGATGTGCTGTATCCAGATTAATACCGCATCCAGCCCATACAACACGAAAAGCAGCTTCTTGCTTGCCTTCTCCTGCGTCGGCAATAAGCAACGGCGTACCGTGGCTGAGGGCGTAGCTAATTGTGCCATAACCCCCATTGGATATTAGCAGTGAAGCTTTCGGCAGCCAGTGCTCAAATGAGATAAATTCTTCAATGCGGGCGTTTTCAGGTATGTTCTCACGCAGTGTTTCTACCGATCTGCCACCGGTGGTTGCCAATACACGTATAGGTAATTTAGCCAGTGCGTGCAATGTGGGGAAAATCAACTGATTGAGATCTGTATTGGAGATGGTCCCCTGAGTGACGATAAGCAATGGACGTGGATCCTCTTCTTCCCATAATTGAGGTGCTTCTGTTGTCTGTGCAGGGTTGGGGAGTGGACCAATAAAATGGACGGTATCAGGCAATCCTTCTCGTGGGTATTCAAAAGCCAGGGTTGACAGTTGCAAAAAGCGATCAGAGCCGAAAATGACTTCATCGTTGAAAGATCGGGTTAATGTAGAGTGTCCGGACTGAACTAATGCGGCATTGAAGCTATCCTGCACTTCGGTTATCAGCTGTCGGTTGTCTTCATCCACTAATTGTTCATGTGTCAATTCTGGCGGTAGTACTGCGGGTGGGATACGTGGTCCCCAGAAAATTGAATCTTTCGAAGAGTAAGCCAGAGGTGTTATGCCAATGGTGATCACTGGAATTCGATGGGTTTTTTTTTCTTGCAGCAGTGGCAATATGCCGTAAAAGCAGTTCTCTGCTATAAGCAGATCCGCCTGTTGTTCACGGATAATCTGGCGTAGTTGACGGTCGAGAAGTGGGATCGGGGCGGAGAAGAAATTTTTAAATGCCAGCGCCATTTGTACATTTCCTGGTGGAAGCTGTGCACGGTCGGGGAAATGTTGTTCTAAATGACGGTAATCAAAGTCTACCTGCTCATCAAAAGGGACAAATTGTGCGTTTAAAGCTTCTGTTTGTTGGCGAAATAATGAACCGGTGAATACTGTTACCTGATGCCCTTGTGCTATCAGTGATTGAGCGATCTTTAACATCGGATAGACATGTCCAGGTGTTGCGACCGCTGCAATGACGATACGTGCCATAACTTGTTCCTTCATACTGTTTTGATTGAGTTGCATTAGCTCCTGCTAGAGTGTAATCATTTTATGGTAGTAGTTATAAATTCGTTATGGTAATAATTAATTCGTTATAATAATAATCACCATGATAGATTTTTTCAGGGATTTATGTATGCAGTTCAGGACGTTTTATCGAGTCAGCCCGCGTGTCGGCTTATGACACGGTGGTCTGATTTGGGATTAAGATCTATTTTCCGTCGTTGCTTTCAAGAATGAGATCATTCTTTGGAATACAACAGCAAGCGAGGATATAGCCATCATTCTTAATTGCTGTGGCTTTTAGTGGGGAAACATCTCCTTTTACTAAAGAAATTTTACAGCATCCACACAGGCCCGCCCGACATGAATAGGGTACTCTTATTCCTTGTTGTTCCAGTTGCTCTAAAATGATTTGTTGATTGTTGCCTGTAAAAGTTTGTCCGTTATATTCAATAGTGACGGATTGTTCATCTGTTTTTGGCGCATCAATGTCTTCTGCTTTTTCTCCGCTGCCATATTTACGGGGATCTTTTTTAGCTAATATGGTGACGTTGTCCCCAATCCGAATAATACCGCTGGAGCGGGCAATTAAATTCTGACCAAAATCGACATCACCATTTTCTGCTGTACGAAATGATTGTAATGTCGCTAATGGTTCTCCGTTTGGATTTTTAACTCCTTTATCAATGCTGATGGTTGTCAGAATACAGCGGCTGCATGGTTTGGGTAAATCAAAAATAACATCCCCAATTTGGATTGATTGCCAGCTGTCTTCGGCAAATGCTTCTGCACCCGTAATAACGATATTTGGGCGAAATTGTTCTAATCTAATACTGGCTGGGCAACATTGTTGCAATGAATGAAATGAAGCTTCATTAATAAGTAAAAATGGATAACCATCCGCAAATGATAATGGAATGTCAGGATGTTTTTTTACTCTTCGGGTTAATTCATGGCTTAACCAGCGCAATTGTACCGGAATGTCGAAAAAATCGCTTAACCACTGATTAACTGTTTCTGGCGCAATTAGAGCGGTGAAATGATTACCCCATACTTCAGTGGATTGCTGTTCAGGCAGGAAATCACTGTAAAGTACAGAGGCGTTTTCTCCGTTAGGCGCACGCAGATAAAGACCATTATTTAACATAGCGGGGGTGAACAGCAGCATTTGAGGATACTTACGTGCGGTAATAAAAGTCCCGTCTGTCGTGGTGAGCATAAAATTGCGGTCAAATATAAGGCCGCTTTCACTGACTAATGCATGGGAAAGTTGCAAACCACGCATAGATTTTACCGGGTGGGTGTACAGGCGAGACAGTGTGATCATCCATTAATCTCTATGAAACATTTTTACACGCGCAACTTTATGACATGTCACCCGGATTAGCTATAATGCGTAACAATTTTCTTTTTGGTGATATGCAATATGAACTCTCTGTTTGCCAGCACGGCGCGCGGATTAGAAGAACTTTTAAAGAACGAACTGGAAATGCTGGGTGCGCAATCATGCAAAATTGTGCAGGGAGGGGTTCATTTTCAAGGTGATGACAGCGTGATGTATAAAAGTCTGATGTGGAGCAGGCTGGCGTCACGCATTTTATTACCGCTAAACGAATTTAATATTTACAGCGATTTAGATCTTTATCTTGGGGTTCAGTCTATTGATTGGAGCCAGGTTTTCTCTGTAGACAGCACTTTCTCTGTGCATTTCAGTGGTACAAATGAAGAGATACGGAATACCCAATATGGCGCGCTCAGAGTTAAAGACGCCATTGTTGATAGCTTTATCCGTAAGTTGGATCAGCGTCCAAATGTGGCAAAGCAGCAGCCGGATATTCGTATTAATGTTTTCCTGAATAAAGAAAAAGCCAGTGTTGCGTTGGATTTGAGTGGCGAAGGTCTGCATATCCGCGGTTACCGCGATCTTGCTGGTCAGGCTCCGCTGAAAGAAAATCTGGCGGCGGCGATTATCCTGCGCTCAGGTTGGCAGGTTGGTACTCCGATGGTTGATCCTATGTGTGGTTCAGGCACATTATTGATTGAAGCCGCGATGATGGCGACTGATCGTGCGCCGGGGCTGCATCGTCACTATTGGGGCTTTACTGCCTGGTTGAAACATGACGAAGAAATTTGGCGCGAGGTAATCGCAGAAGCGCAGGTGCGTTTTCGTAAAGGTTTGCAGGAGACAACTTCCCGTTTTGTGGGCTCTGATATCGATCGCAGAGTACTGGATATGGCGCGATCCAATGCCCGCAGAGCAGGCGTTGCACAGTTGATAACTTTCCAGCAAGGTGATGCAAGCCGTTTGGAAAACCCGTTACCGGAAGGATCGGCGGGAACAGTGTTAAGTAATCCACCCTATGGTGAGCGTCTGGAAAGTGAGCCGGCATTGGTTGCACTGCACAGTTTATTTGGACGGGTGATAAAAAGCCGCTTCCCTGGTTGGCGCCTCTCTCTATTCAGTGCGTCGCCTGAATTGTTAAGTTGCTTGCAATTACGGGCTGAACGTGAATTTAAAGCCAAAAATGGCCCACTGGATTGCGTACAGAAGAACTATCAACTGTCAGATAAACCTCACTCATCAGAGATGGTGGATATGGCGGAAGATTATGCCAACCGTCTTCGCAAAAATGAAAAGAAATTCACTAAATGGGCGAAACAGCAGGGCATTGATTGCTATCGTCTGTATGATGCCGATTTACCGGAATATAACGTTGCTGTTGACCGTTACGCAGATAAAGTGGTGATCCAAGAGTATGCTCCGCCGAAAAGTGTCGATGCCAATAAAGCACGTCAGCGTTTATTCGATGTTATCAGTGCAACAATGCAGGTTCTTGGGCTTGCATCAAATCAGTTAGTGCTTAAAACCCGTCAGCGCCAGAAAGGCAAAAGTCAGTATGAGAAAATAGCAGAGAAACAAGAATTCTTTCTGGTAAATGAGTATGGTGCAAAATTTTGGGTCAACTTGGCTGATTATTTGGACACGGGCCTGTTTCTTGATCATCGTATTGCCCGGAAAATACTGGGTGAAATGAGTGAAGGAAAAGATTTTTTGAATCTGTTCGCTTATACCGGATCAGCAACGGTACATACAGGACTGGGAGGTGCGCGTTCGACGACGACAGTAGATATGTCTCGTACTTATCTTGAGTGGGCTGAACGGAACTTACAGGCCAATGGGTTGACCGGACGTCAACACCGGTTGATTCAGGCTGATTGTCTTGCTTGGTTGGCACAGACCCATGAACAATTTGATTTGATTTTTATCGATCCGCCAACTTTCTCCAATTCTAAACGGATGGAAGATACGTTTGATGTACAACGCGACCATATCATGTTGATGAAACAGCTTAAGCGCCTGTTGCGTCGTGGTGGAACTCTGATGTTCTCCAACAATAAACGCGGTTTTAAAATGGATTTTTCTGAGCTGGAAAAAATTGGCTTGGTGGTGGAAGAGATCACCAGCAAAACCCAGTCGCAGGATTTTGCCCGTAACCGTCAGATTCATAACTGCTGGCTATTACGTCATGCTGGTGAGGAAAAATAATTACTATGTCATTAATCAATTTATCCGGTGCATGGTTGTCGTTCAGTGATGCGCCGTTACTTGATAATGCAGAATTGCATATAGAAGAAAATGAAAGGGTTTGTCTGGTTGGTCGTAACGGCGCCGGGAAATCTACTTTGTTGCGAGTATTAGCGAAAGAACAGCCTCTGGATGACGGCCAGGTTATTTATGAACAAGATCTGATTGTTTCCCGGTTACAACAGGACCCTCCCCGTGATGTGGGAGGGACTATTTTTGATTTTGTTGCTGAAGGTGTTCAGGAACAGGCGGAATACATTAAATCTTTCCATCAGGTTTCCCGTTTGGTGGAGCATGATCCAAGCGAGAAGAACCTCAACCGTTTGGCGGAATTGCAGGAAGTGCTGGATATCCGTGGATTATGGTCACTGGACAGTCGTATTAATGACGTATTGAAACAGCTCTCTTTACCTGCTGAAGAGAAACTCTCCGCTCTTTCTGGCGGCTGGTTGCGTAAGGCGGCATTGGGAAGAGCGCTGGTCAGTTCACCAAAAGTCTTGTTTCTTGATGAGCCAACCAACCACTTGGATATTGATACCATTGAATGGCTGGAAAATTTCCTGAAAGATTTTCAAGGCAGTATTGTTTTTATCTCCCATGACCGTTCGTTTATTCGCAATATGGCAACCCGTATTGTTGATTTGGATCGCGGTAAATTGGTTTCATGGCCGGGCAATTACGACAAGTTTCTTGAAAGCAAAGAAGAAGCGTTGCGTGTGGAAGAAATGCAGAACGCCGAATTTGATCGCAGATTGGCGCAGGAAGAAGTATGGATTCGCCAGGGGATTAAAGCGCGCCGGACCCGCAATGAAGGGCGCGTCAGGGCGTTGAAAGCATTACGTGTTGAGCGTTCCCAACGTCGTGAGGTGATGGGAACAGCTAAAGTACAGGTGGAAGAAGCAAGTCGTTCCGGTAAGATTGTATTTGAACTGGAAAATGTTAATTATCAGATTGGTGACAGTAAACTGGTCAGTAATTTCAGTGCTCAGATTCAGCGTGGGGATAAAATTGCACTGGTGGGGCCAAATGGCTGCGGTAAAACAACTTTACTGAAATTGATGCAGGGCGATCTGCAACCCGATAGCGGCCGCGTTCATTGTGGTACTAAGCTGGAGATTGCTTATTTTGATCAACATCGTGCAGTGCTTGATCCTGAAAAAACGGTGATGGACAACTTGGCTGAAGGTAAGCAGGAAGTGATGGTTAACGGCCGTTCTCGTCATATTCTGGGTTATTTGCAGGATTTTCTATTTCACCCTAAACGGGCGATGACGCCGGTTAAAGCGCTTTCCGGTGGTGAGAGGAACCGCTTGTTACTGGCGCGTCTGTTCCTGAGACCCAGTAATCTGCTGGTGCTTGATGAACCAACCAACGATTTGGATGTGGAAACACTGGAGCTGCTGGAAGAGCTGGTGGACAGTTATAAAGGTACAGTCTTGCTGGTCAGCCATGATCGTCAGTTTGTTGATAACTCAGTGACTGAATGTTGGATTTTTGAAGGTAATGGCGTGATCAAAAACTATGTTGGGGGTTATTACGATGCTCAACAACAGCGTGCGCAGACTGTATCACTGCGTCAGCAGAGTGAGAAAAAACTTCAGGCTGAAGTTAAAGCAGAAAAGGTTAGAGAGTCGCCAAAACGTACTGGCAGAAAAATGAGTTACCATTTGTTGCGTGAATTAGATCAATTACCTTCATTGTTGGAGAAACTGGAAGAAGAGATTGACCAATTACAATCTCAAGTGAGTGATATTGGGTTTTTTAATCAACCTCATGCAGTGACCGAAAAAATATTGACAAAATTGTCTGAAAGAGAGCAAGCATTAGAAGCTGCTTTTGATCGCTGGCAGGAATTGGAAACATTGAAAAACGGCTAATCATCATCATACTTAGCGGAATTATTTCGTAGGATCATTCTGAGTATGATTCTGCGGATATTCCCGATTTCCTTACAGGAGAAAGACTTTGTGTTCCAATAGCCATCATCATGACATGGTACTGTGCCCTCAATGTGATTTGCTGGCGGCATTACCAGAATGGGTTCAGGGAACGAAAGCGGTTTGTCCTCGTTGTAAAACAACGTTAGTCACATGGTGGAAGGAACCTAAACATCAACCAACGGGTTATGCAATCAGTGCATTATTTATGCTGTTGATTGCTTGTTTATTTCCGTTTGTTCGCATGAATGTGGCAGGAATTGGCAGCGAAATTACCTTATCTCAAATCCCACAGGTACTGTTTAACGAAGATTACGCCAGTATAGGAACATTTTTTCTGCTTTGTGTTCAACTGGTGCCTGCATTTTGTATGGCAGCGGTTATCCTGTTGTGTCAGGGTGTTGTTATTTCTCAGAAGATAAGAGTTTGGCTGGCCCGAGTGCTATTTCAGATGAAAAACTGGTGTATGGTTGAAATCTTTCTGGCAGGGGTATTAGTCAGTTTCGTCAAATTAATGGCTTATGGTGATATTGGGTTAGGTGTAAGTTTTCTGCCATATTGCCTGTTTTGTCTTCTTCAGGTGAGGGCATTTCAGTGCCTGGATCGCCACTGGTTATGGAACCAGATTGTGCCCGCACCTAAAGTAGATATACCGTTACAGGCTGGAAAATCGGGTTTGGCGCAGGGCGTCCGGTTATGTCAGTGTTGTACGGCTATTTTACCGTCGGACCAGCTGGAGTGTTCACGCTGTCATACCCGTGGACATGCCCGTCGCCGTAACAGTCTGCAATGGACAATGGCGCTGCTGGTTACGGCTTTAATGCTTTATATTCCCGCTAATGTTATGCCAATGATGGTGACAGAATCGCTCGGTAGTCAGAGTGATTCCACGATTATTGCTGGGGTGATATTACTGTGGAGTGTCGGTTCATATCCGGTAGCTTTAATCATTTTTATCGCCAGTATTATGGTGCCATCATTGAAAATGCTGGCGATTGGCTGGTTATGTTGGGATGCCAAAGGTCACGGTAAACGGGATTCCGCACAGATGCATTTTATTTATGAAATTGTGGAATTTGTTGGCCGCTGGTCAATGATTGATGTATTTGTTATTGCAATATTGTCATCACTGGTGCGTATGGGGAAATTGATGAGTGTTTACCCTGCTATGGGGGCGGTGATTTTTGCTTTAGTTGTGATCTTGACTATGTTTGCGGCAATTACATTTGATCCTCGTTTAATTTGGGATAGAACCAACGTTAAACATTCGTTATAGGGCAATGAAGGAGTGTCAAAGTGACGGATAAAGTTGAAGACCAGAGTCAGGCCAGAATCGATAAAATTAAAAGTTGGTCGCCAGTCTGGATTGTGCCGATTGTGACGGTGCTTATTGGCGCCTGGATATTATTTTACCATTTCAGCCATCAAGGGCCGGAAGTGACCTTAATTACTTCCAACGCAGAAGGCATTGAAGCGGGTAAAACTAAAATTAAGAGCCGCAGTGTGGATGTTGGCGTGGTTGAGAAGGTCATGCTGAGTGATAATCTTAGCCAGGTTATTATCAAGGCTCGGTTGAATGATGGTATGGAAACCCTATTACACCGTGATAGCGCCTTTTGGGTGGTGAAACCGCAGATTGGCCGTGATGGCATATCTGGTCTTGGTACTCTTCTGTCCGGGGCTTTTATTGAACTTCAACCGGGAACACTGGGTGATGAAGAAGATGAATTTAATTTGTTGGATTCACCGCCATTGGCTTCACCTGACGCAAAAGGTATCCGTGTAATACTGAACAGTGATAAAGCGGGTCAGCTCAATCCGGGAGATCCGGTGCTGTTTCGGGGCTATCGGGTTGGCTCTGTTGAAATCAGCGAGTTTGAACCAAAATCCCACCTGATGCGATACCAGTTGTTTATTAATGCACCTTATGACGGATTGCTGACAACTAATGTCCGTTTTTGGAAAGAAAGTGGTATCACGGTTGATCTGTCTTCTCAAGGGGTGCGTGTTGACATGGCTTCGCTATCAACTCTGTTTGGTGGTGGTGTCAGCTTTGATGTACCTAAAGGTTGGGAACTGGGGGGGCCGGTTAAAGAAAAGACCACTTACAAACTCTTCGATAATAAAAAAAGTATTCAGGATTCTTTATATACCGAACATAAAGATTATCTGTTGCTCTTCTCTGATTCTGTTCGTGGGTTGCAGCCGGGGGCGCCAGTGGAGTTTCGTGGGATCCGTCTGGGGACGGTGGCAAAGGTACCGTTCTATTCGGAAGGGATGATACAGCGTATGGATAACGATTTCCGTATTCCGGTACTTATCTCTATTGAACCAGGGCGTTTTGAGAAAGAGTTGGGGGAAGGGTTTGATGTTGAGAAAGAGCTGAATAGCATCACTAAACGTGGCCTGCGGGCTTCTCTCAAATCAGGCAACTTGCTGACTGGCGCTCTGTTTATTGATTTGGATTTCTACCCGAATGAAAAAGAGTGGAGCGGTCCGTATGAAATCGCAGGTTACCCGTTATTGCCGACAATCAGTGGCGGCCTTGCTCAAATTCAGCATAAAGTTATTTCAGCGCTGGACAAAATTAATAATATGCCAGTTGAGCCAATGTTTAATCAGGCTATCCGTACTCTGGAAGAGAGTCAAAAAGCGATCAGAAAAGCACAGCAGACCCTTGATGAATTGAATAAGGTGTTGGCAAATCCTGAAACGAAAGAGCTGCCGAAAGATATACAGAAAACATTGCAGGAGTTTAACCGCAGTATGCAAGGCTTCCAGCCTGGCTCACCGGCTTATAACAAGATGCTGGATAATATGCAGAGAATGGATCAAGTATTGAGTGAGCTGCGTCCCGTGCTGAAAACACTGAATAATAAGAGTAATGCGTTAGTTTTTGAGGCTAAACCAATTGAAGATCCAGAACCGAAGAAGGCTAAAAAATGATGAGAATATTGGTATTAATCTTAGTGATTCTTATTTCTGCTTGTAGCAGTCAGCCGGAAAAAACGTATTACCAATTACCGGTAGTAGAAGTAGCACCACAAAAGAGCGCTGCTGTGCAGCATGATCTTCAGTTATGGGTACAACGGGTTATGTTATCCGATTATCTGTCATCCTCCGGTGTAGTATATCAAAGCAGTGATGTCAGTTATATTAGTGCAGTAAATCATTTATGGGCCAGTCCACTGGAACAGCAATTACAACAAGTGCTGGTAGCTGAATTAACCGTGGCGTTGCCTCAACGTTTGGTTTCTGCCCAACCATTGGTTAATAAGCCGGATACTTTGAATGTGACAGTGACCCGTTTTCATGGTCGTTATGATGGTAAGGTGATTCTGCAAGGTTACTGGACATTAATCCGTCAGGGGAGCGTTGTTAAACAGCCTTTTAATCTGGAGCTAAAACAGGAAGAAGATGGTTACGATGATTTAGTTCGCACATTAGCAAAAGGATGGAGCCAATTAGCGCAGGCTATTGCCAATCAACTCATCTCCCAACCTTAATCTCTGCCATTCTCCGGGTGTTAAAGCCTTTTACGCCCGGAGAAGGTAAATAATTATTATCAGCAAGATAAAAAATTCTCTTTATTATTAGCCTGTTATCGATTCTTTTGCACGGATATAACAAATATTACATTAATATGAACTTCTTGACTTGATTTTCAAAACTTATAGGGGTATTTCTAAATTGTGGTTGGATAAATGTCGACCACTGCTTTCTTTCTACTGATATAGCTTATGAGGTAAATAAGGCATGAAGAGACAGAAACGAGATCGTTTAGCACGTGCATTATCGAAAGGGTATCATGCAGGCATTTTAGGTCGTCCAAGGGAGCACTGCCCCTATTATTCATTAGATGCCCGTTCGCATTGGTTAGGAGGGTGGCGTCAGGCTATGGAAGACAGGGTGACAATGGCTTAGTCTGGCAAGCTAAGGCCACAGATTAAGTAATAGTGAGCAAAGTCTCTACTTTTTATAAATGTATATTAACCTAAATTTGATCTGACAGTGACTGATTAATACAGATATCTGTCAGATTAAGTCTTGTTGATATTCTTTCTGCTTAGATTCCCTTTTGTGGTGATTAAAGTAAAAATGGTCATATTGCATAAAATAAGTTTATCCTGGCATTGATAATATCTATTTTAAGACATTGTACGATAAAGGTCTTGATGCAAGGTGTGTAATAAATCGGTAAATACTAGTAATGTCAGGATTCCAATTTTTTCATGTTGTTGTGCTCCTTTGAGATTTTATTTGTGAATTCGATAAAATGTGAATCAATGGCCGCCAGGTGACATATCCTATTTAACCTGTTCAACATGGCTGATGTTACGGCCATTAAATAATCTACTTACTAATGCGAAGGATGAAGTAATTCAATAATTGCAGTAAGCTGGGTTTGATAAACATTTATGATGTAATTCAACCCAAAAGAGACGGCTATATTCCTCAATCCCAGCGATTGATATGGTTACACTTTCATGACTTGTATAGGCTGTTTGAAGCAATGATAATAACGTCGACCCACCATTAATAGTACATACCCACCTAAATCCTTGAGTGTGAGTAGGAGTCGATATTTTTCCATAGCAATCTCCATTAGTGTTAGGTGCTTTTAGCATTTCGACGGTACCGTCAATCCTATCTAGTTTTGTTGCTATAGCAGTTGGTGTAAGAGTCAACGCTACGATTATGAGCACTATCTTTCTGATGTTCATATAAATCACCCTTGGTTGTGTTTGTTAATAATAATTATCAATCATAAATTTTATTAATATTTTTGCTTGTTATCAGTATGCTCTTGTGAGCTTATTTGATATACCAAGTCAATTTGAGCATAGCACAATTTGCCAATTGCATACTAATCAGCCAAAGAGAATAAGTGCCTATGATGCAGATTGATCAGATCTGGTTTTACGTCGAAATATGTGCAGGCAGGTCAAAATTCAGAGATTAACTTGATTTTTACGTTCTAAAAAGGTGAAAAGCAATTAGCCAGTCACCTTTCTTCTTGATATTTCACTGATTAATTTGTCAGAAAGTGCTGGTATCTTTAAACAGCCCCACTTTCAGATCTGTTGCAGTATAGATAATTTTGCCATCTACCAGTACTTCACCATCAGCCAGACCCATAATCAATTTACGGTTAATAACACGTTTAAAATTAATGCGGTAAGTGATTTTTTTAGCTGTTGGCAATACCTGACCAGTAAATTTAACTTCGCCAACACCAAGCGCGCGGCCTTTGCCTTCGCCACCTACCCAGCCAAGGAAGAATCCCACTAATTGCCACATCGCATCAAGGCCAAGGCAGCCCGGCATTACCGGATCGTTAGTAAAATGGCAGCCGAAAAACCACAAATCAGGATTAATATCCAGTTCAGCTTCTACATAGCCTTTACCGTAGGTGCCACCGTTTTCTGTCATCTCAATGATGCGGTCCATCATCAGCATATTGCCTGATGGTAATGGTGGCCCATCTTCTCCGAACAATTCACCTCGTCCAGATGCCATAAGATCTTCTTTTGTGTAGGATTTGCGTTTATCAACCATATTCTAAAATAGCCTTATATTTAATGTAGGGTAAATAATAGTGTACACTTGTACGCTGAACAACTCCGATCAGACATTCTGAATTAACCTAACCAGCGAAGAAACCACGGAAATTTAGGTTGTTCCTGATTATTTGCCTGGGTTATACGTTCCTGTATCATAGCTAACAAGTGTTCTTCTTGTTGATCATAATAAGGGACGCCTGTTAATAAAGGTAGTGCTTCAGAAACATGCTCTACTGACCATAAATGAAATTTTTGTTCTTTTACCGCGTCTACAACAGCTTGATTAAGACATAAATGGCGGATATTCGCTGTTGGCAGGATAACGCCTTGCTGGCCGGTGAGTCCTCTGCGGTGGCATATTTCAAAAAAACCTTCTATTTTTTCGTTAATACCACCAATGGGTTGAACATAACCAAATTGATCCACCGCACCTGTGACTGCCAGTTGTTGATCGATGGGTTGCTGGGAAAGCGCACTTACCAGTGCACATAATTCAGCAAGTGAAGCGCTATCGCCATCAACTTCACCATAGGATTGTTCAAATACAATAGAGGCAGAGAAAGGTTGTGGTTGATCCAGCTTTAGCTCGGAAATCAGAAAGGCTTGCATAATCATCATACCTTTCGCATGGATATTACCGCCTAACTCGACTTTACGTTCAACATCAATAAATTCCCCATCTCCCATATGAGCCACACAAGTAATACGGGATGGCTCGCCGACGGGATCTGGATGGCCGGGATATTCCAGTACAGATAATCCGTTAATCTGACCGATGACCATGCCTTGGGTGCGGATAAGAATCTGACCTTGATGAATATCGTCTAAGCCACGTTTGGGCAGATAGTTGTGGCGCCAGCGACGATTTTCTTCTGCTTGTTTAATTGATAGCGCTGTAATCTGATTTTCTTGCTGATAGAGTGACGCAGCGGTCAGTTGCCGTTGCAGCCAGAGAATATCCAAAGGCAAGCTGTGTTGATCTTCTGCATAGCGGATTGCTTGTTGGATAAAATCAGGCCAGGCATTATCGCTCAATGGCGGCAATTGCCACTGTTGAATAAGCCCATTGATATAACTGCACCACAGACTTAAGTCTTGCTCATTATGCAGTGGCATATCCAGCTCGAATTCGCCATATAGCGCATTTTTCACTAATTCAGGCTCTGTAACCTGAAACTCTTCAAGGCTCAGACGATCCCCAACCAGAATCAGACGCAGATTTAATGGCATGGAGGGGATTGGTAATGGCAAAGGTTTATTATTATCCTGAGATAACCATTCAAAACGTTGCTGAACAATCATCTGTTTCAGGCGAAGCCACATTAATGGCTGAGATAACAGGGTACGTAATGGTAGGATAAGTACACCGCCGTTTACCTGATGGACCAGACCGGGTTGCAGGTGAATTTCTCCGTGGTGAGAATGGACGCAGCCAAATAATTGCTCTGCTTCTATCCATTCACGATAAGCTACTCGCAACTCAGGTGTGAAATGGCCTTCTGTTGAGGATTGCCAGCTGATTTTTTGTTGTTCTATCTGATAATTGCCACCAATTTGGGGAATATCTTTAGGGAGTAATGGATGGATAGATTCAGCCAATGCTGACAAATAAGTATCACATTCTTCGGCTTTCAACAGCATAAAAGGCTGGCGGTAATCCATCCGGCAGAAAAGCTGCAAGCCACTATGCAGCCGTAATTGAACGGCTTCCATACTGGCGGGCGTCGGTTGGGAAGCAGAATGAAAAAGCGCTTCATAGGGCGCGCAATTCGGCAGTAATGCCTGCCAGTCTAGTTTGTTATTGGTCAAAGTGATCGCTATATGTTGTAAAGTAGGAAAGCGTCGATTATACAAGATTAAGATATAAACCAACATGCTTGAATGTTTGCTATTTCAGACGCTTTATGTAAGGCATTATTTCGAGTGAAAAATAGGCATTCATCAGTTTGGCTATAAGCAATTTACTTAAATAGTTGCTATGCTTATTTTTAAGTTACGCTGTCACCGGGAAAGCAAGATGAAATATCAACAACTGGAAAATCTGGAATGTGGCTGGAAATGGGCTTATCTGGTTAGAAAACATCAGGAAGGTGAGCCAATTACTAAATATATAGAAAACAGTGCGGCTCATGCTGCGGTTGATAAACTCATCAAACTGGAAAGTGAGCCGGTAAGGGTACTTGAATGGATTGAGCAGCATATGAATCCTGATTTGTTCAACCGAATGAAACAAACTATCCGTGCCCGGCGTAAACGGCATTTTAATGCGGAGCATCAGCATACGCGCAAGAAATCTATCGATTTAGATTTTCCCGTATGGTATCGCTTATCTGCACTTTCTCAGAGACGGGGTAACACGCTGTCCGAAACTATCGTACAGTTAATTGAAGATGCTGAACGTAAAGAAAAATATGCCAATCAAATGTCCAGTTTGAAGCATGACTTGGAAGCTATTCTGGGTAAGAACGAGTAACTTCAGCTGTTGTGGGTTGGTATTACAATGAGATTCTTGGCAAGTTGAGATAAGATTTTAATAAACAGCTAAAAGAAAACCCCAGCTGAAAATGGGGTTTTCTGCGCTTTTAATGACTAATGTAATCAATAAAGACGATTAATGAACAGCTTTTTGCGCTTGAGTAACAACTTCTTTAATACCTTGGATTTCGATCTCTACACGACGATCTGGAGCCAGGCAGTTGATTAGGCTCGGCTTTTTGATTTTGTCGCAAGTAGAACCAGTTACTGGATTTGTTTTACCACGGCCTTCTGCGCTGATGCTACCGGCAGGGATGCCTCTAGAGATCAGATAGTCAACTACGCTTTGAGCGCGTTTTTGAGACAATGGCTGGTTGTATTCATTTTTACCGATACGGTCAGTGTAGCCCAGAACCAGCACTTTACCCTGAGTTGGGTCAATGTTTGCCAATTCAGTATACAGTTGATCCAGAGTATGCTGGCCTTCTGCTTTCAGCTCAGCGCTGGCGAATGCGAACAGAACGTCAGAACGCAGAGTAAAACGTTTGTTCTCAACGACTGGCGCTGGAGCGACAACTGGAGCTGGGGCAACAACCGGAGCGGCTGCTTCATCTTGACCGAAGCGATAAGAAACACCTACGCTCAACAGGCCGTTATCAGGACGTGCGCCTACTGTGCCTGCGTCACCGATATTGTTAACCCATTGGTAATCCAGACGGGTAGCCCAATCTTTAGTCAGAGCATACTCAACGCCAATCGCGGCCAGTGGGGAAACGCCTGTATCATGATTTTTCAGATGGGTGTTGGTGGCGCCGTAATTCGCTTTGGAATCTGCACGCCAAACCATACCACCCAGACGAGTATAGATGTCCAGATCATCCATGATTGGATAACTCAATTTAGTCGCCAGTTGGAAACCATGAGCTTTGAAGGCGCCGGTGTTTACATTACCTTTATAAGGCATACGGCCTAACCAGTCATAACCTATTTCAAAACCAAGATATGGGTTGGCTTGGTAGCCTAAGAAAGCACCAGCACCCAGTTGGTTTTTGTGAGTAGGACCATTACCGATTTCATTGGTATAACCGTTGCCGTAGAAGTTTACGTCATGGTATTGGGACCAACCCAATTTACCACCGGTATACCATGTGTTGTCTTTTGGAGCTGCTTGTGCTGCGGTTGTGAAAGCGGCCACTGCTACTGCTACCGCGATAGCTGTCTTTTTCATTTTAACGCCTCGTTATTATCATCACCCAATAGGCAATTGGCTTCGGGAGCCTTTTTACTTACTGCCTATCCCATTAGGTTATTTCATTTGCCATGCTTTAGTAATAATAGCGCTCACTGAGCAGGGTTCAAATTCTTCATGTACTGTTACTGCATGTACGTTTTGAATTTTGTACGCTATCTGTGTTCACTATTTATCCATAAGAATGGCCTGCACTAAATTATATCTACTGAGATAGGCTATTAGCCATATTGATTAAAAAACTCAGTTAAGAATACTGCACTTTCATCAAATCAAATGGACCAAACAATACATAAGGAACCAAGGGCAGTAATCTTTAATGGTGTAAAGTCTACAACGAAGTTAAAAAGTTACAAGTGGCCCTTGATTAATAGCGCAAAAAATTTAAAAGATAATGTATGATTTTTAAAAAAAATTTACTATTCTTTACAACTAATCCCATCTTAATTAATTGATTTTAGATGTGATTAGTGATTTTGAGCCTAAATTGGTTATTTTGTGTCATGAATATCGAGATAATTCCTAATTTTGGTCAATGATAGTAAATGGAATGAATTTTTAGTAAATTTGATTGCGATTCAGTGCCATTGGCTCCTTTATTTACATCTTGTGGGCGTATAATAAAGGCCAATGCATGACCTTTTTGTGCCGCAGACTGTAATCTTACCGTATCTCTTGCTAATAACGTTGGCAACCAGCCAAGAACCACGCTGTAATTACCACTTGCTAACGCTCTTTCCATTGCGTCTACCGTTGTAATGGACTTGATACGATTTAATTGCACAATCTTATCTAAAGGTAATCCGGAGCGAATTAGCCATTGGCGGCTCAGTTTTTTATGAGGGCTAACCCATAGCAACCAGCGGGCTTCATTTCCTGACTGGCGTAACAAAGGTAGCAATATATGATTAATGACAGCTTGGTTATCACTATAAATCAATTCACTCACGATACCACGTCCGGCTGAATTATCTTGCGCAGGTGAAGAGAGTGATAGTCGCTTTTCTGTTAACTGATGTTTAGGAAGGTAAACCCAGGATGATTGAATGCCCATAATGAACCCCGCCACAAGTAACTGTATTAATATACAGTATCTTCATGTCAGGCTAAGATCAAGTCTATTTTTTCAAAGAGCTTCGCAAATATTTACGATAAATGGCTTGAAACTCATTTAACCATTGGCAGGGAAAATTGAATTGCGTATGTTTTCAATTGTTTGTTCCTGTTATTTATTTTTCTAATAGCTGGGGTAAATCTATGGATAAAAGATTTATTTGTACAAAACTCATGGAGTGATCTGTATGTTGTTGTCTGAGGTGCGTTTTACTCAACTCAAAAGTGGTTTTTCTTCATTTGGAAGATTGACAAGGAAGCCACAGTTCGGCGGTTACAGCCTGCTGGCTAACGGGATTATGTTTGCGATTATTGCTGATGGGGAACTATATTTACGGGGAAATGGCCATGCAGAAGTATTATTTAAAGCCAGAGGGATGAAAAACTATATTTACTCGAAAAAGGGAGTGCCGGTAACTTTGCGTTATTACCAGGTTGTTGAATCACTTTGGCAAGATCAAGAGTTACTATCTCAATATGCGTATTTGGCTTATCACTATTCATTAATTGAAATGACGGGTAAAAAGAAGATGCCAACACGTTTGAAAGATTTGCCTAATCTTGGAATGTCTCTTGAACGCCAGTTATGGAAGGTAGGAATATGTAAAGTTGAAGATTTACGGCTGTTAGGTGCGAAAGCCAGTTATTTAAAACTGCATCAATATAAAAGAAAATCTAATGTTAGTTTATTACTTGCTTTGGCTGGTGCAATTGAAGGATGCCATTCAGCCGTTTTACCGGTACAGATTCGTAATGACTTATTACGCTGGCATAAGGAGCTGGCTTGTTAGATCTTTATCGTGAATAGCTAAATAAAAGGGGCAGTTGACTGCCCCAGTATATCAATCTGGTTATGATTGATTAATTTGTTTAATAAGAATGACAATTTCAGGCAACAACCCTATTAATAAACCTGTTTGTTGCAATACCAGCTGTTCTTTACTATCTCTTTTTGCTGGGGTTTGCTCAATTCTTTTCGCTATATTGACAGATATTTGCTCAATTCTATCATCATCTATTAATGCCGGTTTTAATGTTGCATCGACATAACAAATCGCATCATTCATAATATCCAGAATAACTTTGTTATCCAATTTATCCCGGTGTGCCCCCAGCGCAGAGATGTAACTCAGCATGGTGTGATTCAGGCACAGTAGTCGGAATGCTTCTTCTTGGGAAGTTTGATAACTTTTCGGCTCGGCAGACATGTTTGAAATAACCGATGCCAGCTCCGCGTCACTATTGTGAGCATCACGGCGGGCAATTCGGTAGCTCAGGCCATTATCTTTTCCCTGATAATATTGAACTAAAATGGCATCGAGGTAGCGGCAATTGGTGTCCATCGTCCGGCTTATCACTTGTGGTAACTGGTGAAATTTCCAGTCTGGCCAAATGAAATTTACTGCTAACCAGGCGATACCACAGCCAACTAATGTGTCAACAATCCTAGGTAATACGACTTCAAAGCCTTCACCCAGCAAATTGAAGCATAGTAATACCAATAGTGTGATAAACAGGGTCGCGTGCGCATACTGAATATTACGGAAAGCGAAAAACAATACCCCAGAGATAACAATCAGTACCAATTGTCCCTCAATAGATGGCACAAAGTAGAGGATTGGCAGGCCGATTAATACTCCGGCAACGGTACCTATTATTCTCAGTGCCAAACGGCGGCGGGTAGCGCTGTAGTTGGGTTGGCAAACGAACAGACTGGTGAGTAAAATCCAGTACCCGCGTTGTAGATCCAGCAATTGGATCATGGCGTAGCCACTGCACAACAGAACAGACATACGGATCGCATGGCGGAATAAAGCGGATTGTGGTGTCAGATGACGACTGATCCTTAGACGGATATCTCGCCAGCCAGTTAAATGTTCATCAGATAATTGGGTCTCATCTTTTCTTTCTTTGGAAAGATTGTACTGCCCAGAACTAATGCCTGATAATTGCGCATCAATCGCTCGCAGGTTTTTCAGCAGGTTATATAATGCAGTAATTTTGAGATTATGTTTCTGTTGTTCATTGAGTTGTTGCAGGGAACTTTCCAAATAATTAAATGCCCGTTCAATGCGTGGGTTGTGCTGATATTGCTTGTGCCAAAGTATCGACTGAGCAACTTGTTTACAAGCACGGGCTTGCATGGCGAGAAGACGTTGAAACCGGAACAGAACATCGCTATAGCGGAAACTATTCCGCAGTCTTTGGTATTGCACATGAGATGAACTTGCCCGTTCATGAATATCTTGTGCAATAAAGTAATAATGCAGAGTTTGGCGGGTTCCACGCTGGCCGCGATCGCCTTTCAGACGGGTTAGCAAGGAGGTTTTGGCTTGATTTAGTGTGTTCACTAAATTACCGTTTGCCATTGCCGCATTAACGACAGATTGCTGGTATTCTTCTTCTATATCAGGATCAAACAGGTTAGCTTTGGCATCAAGATAAGCTGAAAGTTGCTGATAGCAACGCGCTAGATTGTCCTGTAACGGGCGGATAGGGAACAGTAAATGGCCGGTGAGGGTGAGCAGGTTATACCAGATTGCCCCTGTCAGCAATAATAGCGGTTGCTGATACCATAGTGGGAAAATAGACGCGCCCAGCATGGTATAAATCGCAATCAGTAACGCGCCAAACGCAATAGTTGCATAGCGCTGCCCAAGGGCACCCAGTAAGATAAAGCTACAGGTGGATAACGCCAGCCCGATGGTGAAAAGCCAGGGATAAGGGAACAGTAACTCAATAGAAGCTGATGCGACAAAGAAAGAAATCAGCGTGATCACCAGATTACGTAAACGGCCAATCAGACGGTCATCAAGATCAGCCAGTGCTGCGGCGACAACGCCCAAGGTCAATGGTATGGTTATTTTAGGTTCTTTATCCAGAAACCAAGGCACTAATGTTGTTCCAGTCAGGGCGATCAGGATGCGGACATAATACAGAAGATGACTGTTATAAAGAAAACGGCGCGGACCGGGGGAAACAGTTAGCACAAAATACCTCTGAGGTAATGATAACGGCCATAAATAACCATTATAATAAAAGGTTTATTAGTGATAAAAAACCTTTATAAGACAGAGTTAAACTATTTTTCAGGTATGGCGCTACGATAATGGAACTTAAAGCAACACGAATTGGCCAACGCCTTGCTCAACATCCTTATAACCGGGTGCGTCTGCTGAATGCGGGTATCGAAGTCAGTGGTGAGAAGCATCGATACCTTATCCCATTTAACCAGCTAATTGATATTCAGTGTAGGCGGGGCATTGTCTGGGGTGAGTTGGAGTTTGAACTGCCCGGCGGGCAAGCTATTCGCCTTCATGGCACTGAATGGCGGCAAACTCAGCGTTTTTACCATTATCTGCTTGATGAATGGCAGAAATGGAGCCAGGAAATGAGTGATGTCAGTGCTGATGTACTGGCGGCTCAGGTTAATGAAATCAATAAGATTGAGCAGCAGGATCACTGGTTTAAAAAAGCGGATTTATTTCAGTTACAGCAGCGGATTCAGGCAGCATTTCAGGCTTTACCGTTGCCATTACAGCGTCTGGAGCAATTTGATAATTGCCGGGACGGGTATCGAATTTGTTTGCGCTGGCTTGAGAATGGTGAAAAGGCTGTTGAAAAGATCAATCTGCAATGGACAGAACGTATATTGGAACAACACTGTGACTTTTTTCAGCGGATAGAAACATCTCCTTTCAACCTTTCTCAGAGCCTGGCGGTTGTGAATAGTGAAAGTTCAGTGCTGGTTCTTGCTGGTGCGGGTAGTGGAAAAACATCTGTGCTGGTGGCGAGAGCGGGGTGGTTGTTGCTTCGTCAACAGGCAATTTCTGAACAAATATTACTGTTAGCGTTTGGTAATCAGGCAGCCGATGAAATGAACGAACGGATTCAGATTCGTCTTGGTGTGAAAGATATCAAAGCGAAAACGTTTCATGCTCTGGCGCTGTATATCATTCAACAAGAAAGTAATAAAGCGCTTAAAATCAGCATATTAGAAACTGACGAACAAAAAAGAAGAGATTTTCTGATTAAACACTGGCAACAGCAATGCAGTGAGAAAAAAGCACAAGCTAAGGGGTGGAGGGAATGGCTGACCGAGGAGCTGAAATGGCAAGTGCCGGAAGGTGAATTTTGGTGTGATGAACAGCTTGCTAACCGTTTGTCAGGCCGGCTTGAGTGCTGGCTGAGTTTAATGCGCATGCACGGTGGCAGCCAGAAGGCTATGACAGAGCAGGCTCAGGAAGAGTATCTGGATCAGTTTCAAAAATGCATTCGCTTGATGGGGCCTTTACTAAAAGCGTGGAAATCTGAATTGAAAACAGAAGGCGCTGTTGATTACTCAGGGTTGATTCATCAGGCAGTGAATATTCTGGAGAAAGGGCGATTTATCAGCCCGTGGAAGCATATTCTGGTCGATGAATTTCAGGATATTTCACCATTAAGGGCTAAATTGCTCGCTGCATTGCGGGCGCAAAACAGCCAAAGTTGCTTGTTTGCTGTAGGGGACGACTGGCAGGCAATTTATCGTTTCAGTGGCGCGGAGTTAATGTTGACTACTGCATTTGCTGATTATTTTGGCAAAGGCACTGAATGTGTACTGGATACCTCTTATCGATTTAATGATCGGATTGGTGAAGTTGCTAATGTATTTGTGCAACAAAACCCAAATCAATTGAGGAAGCAACTAAACAGTTTGACTAAAGGTAACAAAAAGTCTGTTGTCATCCTGCCAGAAGATCAGCTTGAACCTTTATTGAATAAAATGAGTGGTTATGTCACCGA
Source organism: Photorhabdus viridis (assembly GCF_040256935.1). Classification (NCBI taxonomy): domain Bacteria; kingdom Pseudomonadati; phylum Pseudomonadota; class Gammaproteobacteria; order Enterobacterales; family Morganellaceae; genus Photorhabdus; species Photorhabdus viridis. Next base: position 108,208 of record NZ_JBEJZY010000005.1, on the reverse strand, counting down.
ACAGGAAACAATTTTATTGCTGGCACGTTATCACCACTTGCAACCTGAACTACTAAGAAAAGCAGCGACTCGCTGGCCTAAGCTTAAAATAGAGTTTATGACTATCCATGCTTCGAAAGGACAACAAGCGGATTATGTGATTATTCTTGGATTGCATCAGGGGAAAGATGGTTTTCCTGCACCGGCAAGGGAATCAGTGATGGAGCTGGTTTTATTGCCACAACCGGAGGAATTTCCTGATGCGGAAGAACGCCGTCTTTTGTATGTTGCATTAACCCGGGCGAAAAAGCAGGTTTGGTTGATGCAGGACAAGAAAAATCCATCTATATTTGTGCATCAACTAGAACGATTAAATGTACCTGTTCAGCGTAAGCCTTAAAGTATTGCTTTGGCTGAATAAACAAAATGAAAATACTGGATTTTGTTAAGGAGTAATAAATGAGTGATCAGCAAATTGCGGACATATTGAGACGAGTGAAAACTATTGCGTTGGTAGGGGCCAGTGAGAAAATTGATCGTCCAAGTTATAAAGTTATGGCTTATTTATTGGAACAAGACTATCAGGTTATTCCTGTCAACTTGAAACTTGCCGGACAAACATTGCTTGGGCAACACGTTTATGGGCAATTAGCTGATATTCCTCAGCTTGTTGATATGATAGATGTATTCCGCAATGCTGAAGCTGCATATGGAATCGCTCAAGAAGCTATAGATATCAAAGCAAAAGTGCTCTGGCTGCAACTTGGTGTTATTAACGAACAAGCGAAAAAGTTGGCGGAGGAAGCAGGTCTGGAAGTTGTTATGGATCACTGTCCGAAAATTGAAATCCCAAGATTAGGGTTAGAAAAGTAATATCTTTTCGGTTTACCTCTGTTCGGTTGTTCATCAATGAGTGAAAGGAATTTGGCGCTGATGTCTAAGTTGCACGAATTTAAGGCGCTAGATGGCAAAATGGCGCTTGGGTTCCAAATATTGCTATAAGATACCGTATTTCTACGGACCCTAATGTTGACCCTTTTTTATCGCCAATCAATAACATTTTGATTTTAAAGTAAAATAAATTAGCCCTTATAAAAAGGGTTTTTTCATTTTTTATAACTATACTCTTTGATAGTCAGCAGGTTAGAGGTAATATGCAACAGTGCACTGCCGTACAGGCAGCTTAGAAATTGGAATTAATAAATGTGAATGTCACTTCGGCGTGCACTGCCGTACAGGCAGCTTAGAAATACAGCAGAGAAAGATGATTGGGATAAAAGGCGTGCACTGCCGTACAGGCAGCTTAGAAACAATTAAAACTCACCTCTACTTATTTTAATTAGTGCACTGCCGTACAGGCAGCTTAGAAAATGAGCTATTAGAATAAATAAAGGGGGTTAGATGTGCACTGCCGTACAGGCAGCTTAGAAAGACCAATTGCCAAACATAATTAATCCTCTACAAGTGCACTGCCGTACAGGCAGCTTAGAAAGTATGGAGATTGAGATAGCCAAAATTGCCACAGTGCACTGCCGTACAGGCAGCTTAGAAATACAGGGGGAGTAGAGCCCGCCGGAGCGACATGTGCACTGCCGTACAGGCAGCTTAGAAATGGACCGTTGCTTCTTCTGCATAGCCTACAATGTGCACTGCCGTACAGGCAGCTTAGAAATTAAGTGACTCAAGAGTTAACTCATCTCTTTTGTGCACTGCCGTACAGGCAGTTTAAAAACCCAGTAACTGCCTTTCGAGGAATATAATATAGATTAATTGCGCAGTCGTGGGGCCAGTAACTGATTACGGATGGATTCTGCTAACTCATCTAGGGAAGGTTGTTCTGGATGGTCATCGGATGCTTCATAGGATAATTGTGCTTCGGCTAAATAAGTATGTACAGGCTGGCCGTCGTCATCTTCCATCACAACATGATACCAGGGAGCAGAACGCAAGGCTGCATTGGATGCAATGTCATCTTCTTGGGGTTGTTCCAGAGAATATTCCACATCAATATCTACGATAACGCCCAAATAACCCAGAAGCTTGTGACGTACTTGTTGGCCGAGACCGAATTTGCTGGCAATAATCATAGCCACCTCCCAAAAAACCTTGCATTGATACGAATATGAGGGCAATAAGGTGAATTACAAGAGCATACCCGGTAGTTGAAGTCATTTTCTTGCTTTAATAATTGCGAGAGCGACTTCACCTAATTTCAGGTTAGCTGTAGTAAATATAAAACACAACCGAGAATGGCGTGCTTAACTATATATGTGAGCGATACCGCAAGGTGACTGGATAGATAGGGGGTCATTATGATGAAATATGGGTTAACCATTTATGTTTATGGTCGGGTCCAAGGGGTTGGATTTCGTTATCAAACTTTTCGTTGGGCTAAATCCAATAAGCTGACAGGCTACGTCTGTAATTTGCATGATGGTAGTGTCGAAATTGTCGCTTATGGTGAAAGTGAGCAACTGGATAAATTAACTCGTTGGTTGGAACAGGGTGGGCCACCGGGGGCGCGGATCGATAGTTTTTCGTCTCAGTCCTGCGTAGTGGAGAATGTGGCAGACTTTAACGTCCGCCACTGAGCCAGATTGTTATCAGATACATTTTACCGGTTTTGGTAGCCCGGCAATTTTAGTTGCCTGTTTTGCTGGCCCTTTGGGAAACAGGCGATAAAGATAGCGGCTGTTGCCTTTTTCTTCTCCATACTTTTGTGCAATTGCTTTTACCAGCATGCGGATAGCTGGGGATGTATTAAATTCTTCATAAAATCCCCGGACAAAACGAATGACTTCCCAATGTTGCTCACTTAAATCAATATTTTCTTGTTCGGCGAGTAATGAAGCCATTGCTTCCTGCCAATCACTGCTATTTTTCAGATAACCTTGTGCATCGGTTTCGATCTCACGACCTTCGAATACCAACATAATCGTTTAACCATCAAAAAAAGATGATAGTAATTTAGCAAAAAACACTTTTATACCCAAGGATAGTCTATATATGCGGAGAAAATAAGCCAATAACAGTGAAAAAGAGTAAATTTACGGCAATCGAACAAGAGAGGGCTTTACATCTGTCTTAGTGCTGTTTATAGTGCACGCCATTGCGGAGGGGTGGCCGAGCGGCTTAAGGCAGCGGTCTTGAAAACCGCCGATGGGAAACCATCCGAGAGTTCGAATCTCTCCTCCTCCGCCACTTCTTTCTAACTTTATGTTTATAAACAATTTTTCTAAGATTCACACCTTACTGTCACACATGAGTGTACCACATCGTTCCAACGGTGCTGGAGAATTCATTCGTATGTGTACTCATCTTTATCGTCGTGGGCTAGTGCATTATTTCCTCGTTCCAGTGATTGCAAAGTTTACGATAGAAGTCTACGAGAACATAAAAATCTGTGGGGCACTCTGCTCAGTTAGCGATAGAATGAGCAGTTAAACGTGCTTATCAGAGGGTTGCGTAAGTTAGCCAATTGCCACTCTTCTCAGAAACCCGAGTTGTCGAACTATTTCATTCAGTTTTCACCAGACACATGCCCCACAGATTTTTATGCTCTCCAGATACGAACAACGCAGCCCGGTGATTGTGAGCCAATTACCGGTCAGTGAATGGTATGTATGACTGTATGAGCGTTTAAAAATTATATATAAATAAAAGGGAAAATGTATGAGCGATTGGGAGGCTGTCCCTGTATTGGCTGCATTGGATCTAGATGAATTAGTTGACTTTTACACAAGTAAACTTGGGTTCCATTGCGACAATTTTGTTCCTAATGAATATGCGATAATTAGCAGAGGGGAAGCTGAAATCCATTTTTGGGCATGTAACGATAAGTACATTGCAGAGAACACTTCTTGCTATATTTTCGTGAAAGATATCCAAAGTGTGTTTCAAGAACTACAAGCGCAGACTGAAGTCTCTCCGCTTGCGGAAACTCCATGGGGCATGTTGGAGTTCCACCTAATTGATCCAAGTGGAAATTTACTTAAGTTTGGGCAGCCAGTTTAGCTGTTTAACGTTGAAAAGAAGGAAAATAGAAATTGCTATAAAGGTCAAGCAACTAAGTAGCGCAAGCAACACTGAGTAGAGTAAAAAAGAAAGGCATGCTGATGAAAAGGAGGGCGGAGAATCATTCATAGAGTGGTTGAAACTTCATCGGGAAAATAACAATGGAAATCAAAAAGAAGAAGCTCTGTCCCCTGTTACAAGTTCTCAGTTAAGGCTGTGATATCTGAGTCAGATAAGCGACACCCATTCTATTGCCTACATGATAATGTAAGCTCGGCGCGAGCCGCACATTTGTTATTTGCAAGGAAGGCACAAAAGACGTTATCGGTTATTATTGCCTAAGCGCCAGTTCAATTCATCATATTGAATCTACACCATCGCTTAAACGCAATATGTCAGATCCTATCCCTGTAGTGCTTCTCGGCCGTCTGGCTGTCGATGTGGAATATCAGGGGAAGAAGCAAAGTTTTGAGGTTTGTACATATGAAAAGTGATCCCAATAACAATTGCTATTTTCATCACAAAGTGGATATTTATCACAGAGATAAATTTGTTTAACTTTACGTTCTCCAAATGAGTGAGTTTCCATTGAAGTGACTCGTTGCATAGTCTGAATAACTTTTTGGTCTTGGCGGTAAGATTCCTCTTCATATTCTGCAATAGGTGAGGGTAATTCACCTGTAGTTGCGAGACATTTTCATATAACTTTTGGGGTTGTCCTAGATAAGTAATTTGATCTAGGATATCCAAATGAGAAAAAATCGGATTAGGTGATTCTTACAATGATGGATAACAACTTCTCTCCGAGTGATCTTAAAACGATTTTGCATTCCAAACGCTCGAATATTTATTATCTGCAATATTGTCGGGTATTAGTGAATGGTGGCCGTGTTGAATATGTCACTGATGAGGGAAAGCAATCACTGTATTGGAATATCCCAATCGCCAATACCACCGTTATTATGTTGGGAACGGGGACCTCTATTACTCAGGCAGCAATGCGTGAATTCGCCAGAGCGGGTGTTTTAGTCGGTTTTTGTGGCGGCGGCGGAACACCGCTGTTCGCGGCTAACGATGTTGAGGTTGATGTGTCCTGGCTAACGCCACAAAGTGAATATCGCCCTACTGAGTATTTACAAGCTTGGGTGAGTTTCTGGTTTGATGATGAAAAACGATTAGCAGCAGCGATTGCTTTTCAGAAAGTTCGCATTGCACAAATCCGTGAACATTGGCTGAGTAGTCGAATGCTTCGGGACAGCTCTTTTATGCTTAATCGTGAGCGTCTATTGTCATTACTCACCCGTTATGAGCAGAACCTTGAAAATTGTCGCAATAATCAGGAGTTAATGGCGCAAGAAGCTGTGATGACTAAGGCATTATATAAGCTGGCAGCGGAGGCAGTAAGCTATGGCGATTTTCTCCGGGCAAAACGGGGTGGTGGTGTAGATTTAGCAAACCGTTTTCTCGATCACGGTAATTATCTGGCTTACGGATTAGCGGCTGTGGCGACTTGGGTAATTGGTTTACCGCACGGTCTGGCTGTGTTGCATGGAAAAACCCGTCGTGGTGGTTTGGTTTTCGATGTGGCTGATCTGATTAAAGATGCGTTGGTATTGCCGCAAGCATTTATCGCGGCAATGGCTGGAGAAGATGAACAGGAGTTTCGTCAACGTTGCATCAGTGGATTTCAAAAATCTGATGCATTGGACACGATGATTGATGCACTGCAAACAACCGCCCAGCAACTGAGCCAGGTAGCACGATGAATATTCTTTTAATATCCCAATGCAATAAACGAGCGTTAACTGAAACCCGCCGAATATTGGATCAATTTGCTGAACGAAAAGGTGATCGAACCTGGCAGACGGCAATTACATTAGAAGGTTTAAATACTTTACGTAAGTTATTGCGTAAAACAGCGCGCCGTAATACCGCAGTTGCCTGTCATTGGATAAAGAGTGGAAACCAAACTGAATTGTTATGGATCATCGGAAATTTACGGCGCTTTAACCCGCGAGGAATTGTACCTACTAATACGACACAACGTGATGTGCTGAAAAGTCAGGATGAAAATCATTGGCACAGTGTTGAAGCCATCAGCTTATTGGCCGCTATCGCCGGGCTATTTCATGATTTTGGTAAAGCTAATGCGTTGTTCCAGCAAGGTTTACAGGGAGATGGGCAGTTTCAACCGTACCGACATGAGTGGGTATCTTTGCGGCTGTTTCAGGCATGTGTTGCGGAACAAAATGATAGGGAGTGGCTAACCTCGTTAAGTCAGATAGATGCTGGTGATGAGGATAACGTTCTCTCCCGCTTGATTAAGGATGGTATTGATCCCTATGTAAACCCTTTTATTAACTTACCGCCATTAGCAACCACTGTCGCCTGGCTGATCCTCTCGCATCATCGTCTTCCCGTTTATCCTCGTTATAATAAGCGATACACCAGTGAACCACAGTTAGAAAGTATTAAGAGTTGGCTGACCAAACAGTTGGAGTCATCATGGAACTCAGTCAACATGACGGCTAAAAATTGGAGTCATCAGGATAAACGTGATGTCTGGACATTCCTAAATGGTACACCTATCCGCAGTCAGACTTGGCGCCAGAAAGCACAGAAATTTGCGAACAGAGCGCTGCAATCAACATCATTATTGCAATATGGCGATTTGAACCAGCGTTTCACCAGCCATATGTCCCGATTAGTCTTAATGCTGGCCGATCATCATTATTCATCATTACCTGCAACCCTTGGTTGGCAAGATATTAACTATGGCGCATTTGCCAATACCGATAGAACCACCGGAAAGTGTAAACAACGGTTAGACGAACACAATATTGGTGTTGGGCAGAATGCTTTGCTACTGGGGCGAAGCTTGCCGCATCTTCGTAAAACGTTACCCGCGATTACCCGTCATGAAGGATTTAAGCAACGCAGCAAAGATGAAAAATACCGCTGGCAGGATCAGGCGTTCGATGCCGCATGTGCCTTACGCGAACGTTCAGCAGAACAGGGCTTTTTTGGTGTTAACATGGCTTCCACGGGTTGCGGTAAAACCTTTGCCAATGCACGGATTATGTATGGGCTAGCTGATGAAAAACAGGGATGCCGTTTTTCTGTCGCTTTAGGGTTACGGACGCTAACGCTGCAAACCGGTGATGCGTTACGTAAGAAACTGCATCTGGAAGAAGATGACTTGGCGGTACTGATTGGTTCGCAGGCAGTAAAAGAGTTACATCAGCTTCGTCATAAAGGGCCTGAGCTTGATACCGGCAGTGTATCTGCTGAAGCACTATTTGCTGAACACCAGTATGTCAGCTATGACGGTAGCTTGGATGATGGTCGCCTAAGCCACTGGCTGAGTAAAGATAATAAACTGAATAAACTGCTCAGTGCCCCTGTGCTGGTGGCGACCATCGATCATTTAATTCCGGTTACTGAAGGCATTCGTGGCGGGAAGCAAATTGCACCTATGTTGAGATTACTCACTTCTGATCTGGTGTTGGATGAACCGGATGATTTTGATATCAACGACTTACCGGCTTTATGCCGATTAGTGAACTGGGCAGGACTCTTGGGTTCGCGGGTATTGCTTTCATCGGCCACATTGCCGCCGGCGTTAATTCAGGCGTTATTCAACGCTTATCGGGCTGGACGTCAGGATTACCAATTAGCATGTGGTCGTCCAGGCGCACCGGTGAATATCTGTTGTGCTTGGTTTGATGAATATAATGTGGCGCAACGGGATGTTGCCAATGCGCAACAGTTTAAAGATCAGCATGAAGCTTTTGTCGTTAAGCGCGTTGGCTGTTTAGAAAAAAAGGTGCCATTACGTAAAGCTGAATTAGTGCCGATAACGGCTGAAAAGCATAAAGACGAGGTTGTGATCCAAGCCATGGCAAAGGTGATGCATCACTCCATGTTGAGATTACGTAAGGAACACCATCAAATCCACCCATCGGGTAAAACCGTTTCTATCGGTTTGATTCGCATGGCAAACATCGATCCACTCGTTGCCGTAACACAGCGGTTATTGCAGATACCGTCTTCTAAAAATGTACATATCCATTACTGTGTCTATCACAGTCAGCATCCACTGGCGATACGTTCCCATCTTGAACATCGGTTGGATTCCACATTAACGCGTTACGATGAAAAGGCGTTGTGGCAGGTGGCAGAAATCCGTAAGGCATTGGAGGAGATGCCGGAAAAGCATCATATTTTTGTGGTATTGGCGACTGCTGTAGCAGAGGTTGGTAGAGACCATGATTATGACTGGAGTATTGCTGAACCGAGTTCAATGCGCTCGCTGATACAACTTGCCGGACGTATTCAACGCCATCGGCAAAAAGAGCCAAAGATACCCAATCTGCATATTCTGATGAAAAACTATAAGGCACTTAAAGCGACTGATTTAGAACATCCAGTGTATTGCCGGCCAGGATTTGAGTCGAAAGATTACCTCCTTGCCAGCCATGATTTAGGCGAGTTATTAGAACATGACCAATATGAGCTAATCAGTGCATTACCAAGAATAAAGAAACGCGATAATGCTGGAGAGCGTTCACCTTTTGAAAATTTGGTCGATCTTGAACATCAACGTTTGTGGGAAGAACTTCAAGGTGATCCTAATGATGATTATCGTTACTGTGCTGCTTTCTGGTGGCGTGAACAGGCTTCATGGTGTGCGGAATTACAGTGTCATAAACCGTTTCGTCAGTCTGAGCCCGATGAGTTGCATTATCTATGGCTTGAAGAAGAGGGTGAAAAAGCGAAGTTTATGGCTCTGGACAGCGGCCCGGCAGGAATAAAAGCAAATGGAGTTTTTGATTATGTATCGGAATTATCGTTTGCGCCGGGGGTGAGTAGCTGGATTGAACTTGATACGGAGACGATTTATCAACATTTGGCTGATACTTATGAGATAGAGTTAAAGGATGTTAGTTTACGTTTTGGTGAGATCTGTCTTAGGGAAAAAGATGACGGAGAAGCATGGTGTTATCATCCGTTTTTAGGGGTGTTTGGTGAAATTGGCTGAACAATATGCGGTATTTTTAAAATCTGGTAAAGAAGGATAAGTGTATTATGAAAGAAACAGGTAAAAACTTTAATCATCAAAGGTAAAAACCGTGATTAAGGTTTTTTTAAAACGAGTTTTAAATCGATTAACCAGGAGGCAAAGTTAACCTAATAACAAAAATATGAGATTATATTAAAACATTTAATGGGGTTAATCGCATAGTGAAAAAATAACGTTTAACCGTATTAAAAACGATTAAAACAATGGGTTTTGATTTTAATTCTATGGATATATCTTTTTAACCTCTCTGGTTTTAAACCTAAAAATAAAATGCCGGAAAAAGAGAAAACCTAAATATCGGTTTAATGAGAATAGTAAAGTTTAAATACGAGGCAGGAAACCGAAAAATGATTAGATTTAAAAAACTGTTCAATAGAAACCCTTCGTTTTTGGCGATTGTAATCACCTTTTTATCGGTGATTAACTCAGATATCTGTTAAATAAGAGTAAAGAAATAGATCCCCATTAATACCCGATTTTAAAAAAAGACGACGTGACTGAAAACAGCTTACTTTCTTTTACGTTTAATTAATTTATCGGCGATGTTATTCTACGTTTATTTATACTAGCTTGATCATTTAAAATCGTGAATATAAAGAAATCAACGCTTTTATATAACAGGCGGATTTAACTTAATAAATAAACTTTTCAGATGGGTAGTAAATTGTGTTTAATCTAATCCAATTAAATATTAAAAGAAAGTTGAAAAGAAATTGGCACGAAGAGAAAGGGTTAATATTAAAGTTTTTTCTCGCTGTTATTTTATGAAACAAGCCATAAAAACAATGTAATAAAAAAATAGTAAAACGGTTAATTTGGCAGGATTTAGACTCGGAAAGAACGGGGTGATTATCTGAAAAAACATAAAGGAGTCTCTTTAATATCATCAGGCTATTTACCGGCTGATTTATGAAGAGAAAACAGAGGATAATGACTTGTTAAAACCGCTCATGATTGCCAGTAAAATAGCGTCAGTAAAGATAAAAAGCAGATATGATTAACGAGGGTTAAACATAAAACACGATGTCCCATGATGATTAAACTTAATAAAAAATAGGGATTAAAAGTGGTAAAAGAAAGGTTAAAACCTTATACCGATTAAAACCAGAGGTTAAGAAAATGACTTTTAATAACAGTTTAAAACTTGCTTGTTTGTTATAAAACCATCAGCAAAAAATGATAAATAAAAATTGGTTTTATCCAGGCTCATATCCCTTTGAAAGAAGGATAAATAAGAATAATAAGAATATGAATAGTTTAATCAGACAATCTATTTTACAAAAAGGACCGGTTTTAATAACGTTTTCAACTGGCAATAAATTTTTTCATAAATCAGTTAAATAATCTATTATAAGAAAGTTTTCAAATGAATTTATAGAATACAATACTTTCAATACGCCAGATTAAACTTGATTTTACACTATTTTAATCAATCGTTACTTTTCAAACCATTTTCGCGATCTTTTAATGCCTAAATACTCATTCAACTCTTTTTTTAAATGGTTTTTTTAGTAACCTGACAATTAAATGTTGGGACTAAACACCTAAAACCCAATTTGGTGATATGTTGTTAAGTACGATACAACGTAGTTATCCAGCAACGGAGAAATATCAAATGACCACTAAAATTGACACTGAAATTCGTAGGGTAACTCCAGAAGGACATAATATATTTTCCTTCGAAAATATTTATATTAAATGTTATTTTTCACCGAAGTTGGGAGTCAATACAAAGATTCAGTGGAAGGATGGTATTGCATTCTTTTAACAATAAGTTGAACTCTTAAAGAAATAAACTATCTTATAAATAACCATTGATGATTGGATGTCTTGATACTTTGCTTCTCATGGGATGATAGTCAGGGTTGAAGATATTTATTGGTTGATGATGTACCAATGCATTTTTTTGCGCTAAATTTAACGGGCACTTGGGTAATCATTTTGATAAGGTAGGTAAAAGCCTATGAATGAAAATGGATTGAGTCGATTTATTATCGATTATATCGAAAGTCGTAAGCAGTCAAAGCTGGAGGCCTTTGATAAAGAGGCTGAAAAGAAACTGGCAAAACTAATTTCTGTGGAGGATATTACGCTGGTTAAACAAGAGCTAGCTGAACAGCGCAAGGAATTGGAAAAGCACTATGAAGTTAGAAATTGGCTGGATGATGCCGCAAATCGGGCAAAACAAATTAGCTTGGTAACGCATGCTTTGAAATTTACTCATAGCGATGCAAAAGGCAGTAGTATTTTTGCAACATCAGTAAGCGGAAAAGAAAATATTGAGTATCTTTCTATTACCACTTTGAATAAACCTGCAATAGATGCTGTAGGAAATGCTGCGGCTCTTGATGTTGCAAAATTATTGCAAACAGAATACCAGAAAGATTCATTGATAGAGTGTCTGAATCGGAAGGATTATACGGCACTGGCTGAACTGGCGGAAGACGAGCAACAACTTGAGAGGTGGATTAACGGATTCCGACAAGTTTTGTCAGATGAAACACTTTCTTCACATAAACTGGCAAAACAACTCTATTTCCCCGTCAGCCCCGGTGAATATCATGTATTAAGCCCGCTTTTTTCTTCATCGTTGGCGAATGCAATACATCAGCATATTATCGAAGCCCGTTTTGGTGAGTCATCTAAAGATATTAATAAGGCGAAGAAAGAAGAATACTGGCATCCTGAAGCCAGAGTTATCTATCCTAATACTGCTATACAGAATATAGGTGGAACTAAACCACAAAATATCTCTTATCTTAATAGCATACGAGGTGGACGAACTTGGCTTTTATCTTGCTCTGCCCCCAACTGGCAAAGTAGCACTAAGCTTCCGAAACGGCACGGATCTATTTTTGAACAGCGTAGTCAGTTCGCTCTGTTGTCCTATGCCACTGTCAGGTTGATGCGGCAATTTCTATTTAGTGCACAGAAATGTACGGAAGAAACTCGGCGAAGTCGTCAGGCATATGTTGAAGAAATTATTGATATTTTATTTAACTATGTTGCTAGTGTACAGAATCAGGTTGAGCTTAAAGGCTGGAGTGCCAGTGATGATTGTGAGTTAAAACGTGCTCAACAGCTTTGGCTTGATCCTTATCGTTGCCAACTGGATAAAGAATTCCGATTTGAACGTGAAGGTGGCGACTGGAAAAAAGAAATAGCCGCAGATTTTAGTTACTGGTTGAACCAGAGTTTGAAGCATGAACGATTAGAAATGGAATTACCTGAACGTCGTGAGTGGGCCTCTGTGTTTAAAGAACGGTTACGTGAATTTGAGGATGAATTACCGGAGGTGATGCCATGAGTTATCTAATTGTTTTGCGCCATATTAAAGTGGAAAACGCGAATGCAATTGCAGGTTTAACCTATGGTTTTCCAGCAATCACCCATTTTCTTGGGTTTACTCATGCACTTTCACGTAAATTACAGCAGAGCCATGATTTAAGACTAGAAAATTGCGGCGTTATTTGTCATAACCACCAATTACATGCTTATCAATCTGATCCGATTAGGGATAAAGTTTTTGCATTAACCCGAAACCCGTTAACTAAAGAAGCAAAAACGGCGGCATTTAATGAAGAAGGCCGTATGCATATGACGGTTTCTTTATTAATTGAATGCCTTGGTGAAATTGAAAATGGTGACGAAGGCGCTAGAAATTTAGAAAAGTATTTATGGGAGATTTGCCAAACTCAGAGATTAGCTGGTGGTACAATCACTGAAATTGCTAAAGTAAATGTTATTGCTTTTCCGCAGCGAGAACAGGAAACCCGTAAATTAATGCGTCGCCTGTTGCCGGGGTTTGTTTTGTTGGATCGTTCAGAATTATTAGCCAATCACTACGATGCATTAAAGCAAAGTAACCCACAGGCAGAAATGATCGACGCCTGGCTTGATTTTTCCGCTATTAAAATGCGGGCTATTCCTAAGCAGGAAGATAAGCAACCTGAAATTGGCGACCCGGCACATTGGGAATATGTTCCCAAACCCGGTTCTGGATATTTAGTCCCTTTGATGACAGGTTATCAGGCTATATCGCCGTTATATCCCGCAGGGAAAGTAGAAAAAACCCGTGATCCTAATACGCCATTTTGTTTTGTTGAAGCAATTTATGGGGTAGGCGAGTGGAGAAGTCCGCACCGTATTAATGATATTCGCCAGTTACTTTGGTGTCATCATTACCAAGAGGGTATCTACCGATGCTGCAATCAGCAGGCTGTCGTCCGTCAATCTAAACCCAATAAAAAAGTAAGAATCGACTGATTAATTTAAAAAAGGATATTCATATGTCTAAATCAACCATTAAAACGGCTTCTGTACTGGCGTTTGAACGTAAACTTTCTAATTCTGATGCGATAATGTTTGCTGGAAATTGGGAACAGATCAGTAGCGAATGGAAGCCTATTGCTATTCAGGAAAAAGCAGTCAGAGGTACGATTTCTAACCGCTTGAAAAATGCGTTGACGAGTGATCCCGCTAAACTGGATGCGGAAATTCAAAAAGCAAACCTGCAACGTGTCGATGTTGCCGCATTGCCTTTTGATGCCGATACATTGAAAGTGAGCTTCACATTACGGGTTTTAGGAAATCTTTCAACGCCATCGGTATGTAACGATCAGGATTATCAGGCTGAACTGGCAAACGTGATTAACGGCTATATTGCTGAACACGGTTTTAAAACACTTGCTGCCCGTTATGCAGAGAATCTGGCTAATGGACGGTTTTTGTGGCGTAACCGGGTTGGCGCAGAAGAAATTAAGGTTCGTGTGAAGGGTAAAAGTGGCGAATGGTGGATCTTTAACAGCGAAGATTTTAGTTTACGTGCATTCGGTAAAGCAGAAGGTAACTTGGCTAAACTTGCTGCCGAAATTGAGGAAGGGTTGGCGGGTAGTGGATCAACATTCTTCAACGTTGAAGCGTTTGTTCGCTTGGGCTGTGGTCAGGAAGTTTTCCCTTCTCAAGAGTTAGTTCTCGACAGCAACAGTAAAAAAAGCAAAGTGTTGTATCAGGTCAACGAAATTGCTGCGTTGCACTCACAGAAAGTAGGTAATGCGTTGCGCACTATTGATACTTGGTATCCTGATGCATCTGAGTTGGCTCTTGGCCCAATTGCTGTTGAACCCTATGGTTCAGTAACCAGCCGGGGTAAAGCTTATCGTCAGCCTAAAGTAAAAAAGGATTTCTATACTCTGCTGGATAACTGGGTTGTCAAAGGAAAAGCGCCAGAAGTAGAGCAACAACACTACGTTATGGCGATTCTGATTCGTGGTGGTGTTTTTGGTGAAAAAGGTGAATAAGGGGATACGATGGATTATTACCTTGAAATCCGCGTCCTTCCTGATCTTGAGTTCAGCCCGCAAACGCTTATGGATGCGCTGTTTGCTAAGCTGCATCGAGCCTTGGGGCAGGCGGGCAATGGGCGGATTGGCGTCAGCTTTCCGCGTGCGGGAAAAACGTTGGGGAACACGTTGAGGATTCACGGTTCAAGCGAAGCGTTGCAGGATTTACAGGCGTTACCTTGGTTAAAAGGGCTCAGGGATTATACTGAGGTGACTGATAGCCAGCCAGTACCTCAAGACACTCAATATCGTTGTGTTAGCCGGGTACAGGTTAAAAGTAACGTAGAGCGGCTTCGTCGTCGTTCGATCAAAAAGAGGTGGTTAACTGAGGAACAAGCCCGGCAATGCATCCCAATAAGCAAAGAACAACGTACTGATTTACCGTTTCTGAGCCTTAAGAGTTTATCATCAGGGCAAAGCTTTCCATTGTTTGTCGAACAGGGACCAATAGAAGACAGACCAACACCAGGCGTTTTTAGTTCTTATGGATTAAGTGCATCAGCTACCATCCCCTGGTTTTGACCCTTTTTTAGCGGTTAATTATAACCTTTTGATTTATTTAAGAGATTAGCCGCTGCTTATAAAAAGGGTTTTTCCGCTTTTTTTAACTATGCTCTTTAATAATCAGTAGGTTAAAGCTAGTATTTAACAGTTCACTGCCGTACAGGCAGCTTAGAAAGCTGGGTTAGATCTATACCCACAACTTTTATCGTTTCCATGATGCGGTTCCCCGAGAACGTAGTTAGTTCACATTAATTTGGTACATTATTCATCGGGGAAGGATGTTCATTACGTCACTACAGTTTTCGGTGTTAAATAGTTAAAAGTAAGGCTGACAGATATAAACCGATACCAAAAGAGACATGTGCGACAAGGCTACGTAGTCTTGCGATATGAGGTTTAGGTGTCTTCGAGGCTGCAAATCCGAAACCGAAACAGGGTTGCATAATAAAGAAGGGGGCAACGGTTGAAATCGCGCCCATTATAATCGAGGCCAAAATAGTCGGTGAGTCTATCCAGCTTATTCCCATAATGACAATAAACAACCAGGTAAAAATAATCCCAATCAGGTAATGTGCTGTCCAACCAAGTATCTGTTCGCCAGTAATAGGAGGAGATTGTGTGATAGTGTTATGACTTATTCTCCCTTTAGACAGATGTCCAATCCAGCGACCAACCAGACGGTAGTTGAGGGAGGGTATTTTGAAAAAAACCTTTTGGAAAAGAGCCCAAAGGTCCATGAATAATGTTGCGCCAATTCCAATAAAAATAGTACGATATATCAATTCAAATTCGCTATCCATTTGATTTTTATCCTTAAATTGAAATAAGTATAGATAATATGATAAAACTAAAACCGTTTCTGTACTTCTGTCTGGAGAGGCTTAACTCGAAGCACTTGTCGAAGTCTGATAATATTTAATTCAATTATTATATTTAATGATGAGGTAATGTAAATATCATGTCAAATCAAAACGCGCAAGGTGAGATTTTTTCGGAGCTTGCGGAGGTGGCCCGCTCATTGGGTAATCCCCACCGGCTAATGTTGCTTGAGCACATTGCTCAAGGAGAACGCCCGGTAGAGCGTTTGGCTGAACTGACAGGATTGAGTATCGCTAACACTTCTCAACATCTACAACATCTAAAGCGCACGAATTTTGTTCAGACGCGAAGAGATGGAAAGAGAGTATTTTACCGTTTGGGCAATGGGCCAGTGGAAAACTTGTTGGCGGCTATCCGGCAATTAGTTGAATACAATCATAATGAAATGCGTAAATTTGTCGTTGACGCACTGAGTCAGCGTGAGCGTTTGGAGTCTATTTCTCGTGAAGAGCTGCTCATCCGGCTTTCTGAGGAAAGGGTTACGCTGCTTGATGTACGTCCGATGGAAGAGTTCGTTTTGGGCCATCTTCCTGGTGCGATCAATATCCCGCTGGATGAACTTGAGCACCGCTTATCAGAATTATCTAAAGATCAAGATATTGTTGCCTATTGTCGCGGGCCCTACTGCGCACTTTCTGTTAGCGCGGTTTCAGCACTACAGTCGAAAGGATTTACTGCCAGAAGGTTAGAAGATGGATTTCCAGATTGGAAAGCGGCTGGCTTGCAGATAGAAACAAAAGATAAACGGTGATTGCGCCAGATAAATACTAAAATGCAGAGCGAGTAGCCTGTACAACTTGGGTTGAACAGGCTTGTGTTTTATTGTCAATTAACAGAGTGACGATATACGATAATGGCTCCCAGTGCGGTTAGCAGGTAAACAATACCAGCTACAGCAAAAGCCCATGCATAACCGTCTACCACATCTTGCTGTGTTGAAGCTACAGACATAAGGATTGCAAGGCCTAATGTCGGGCCTAGTTCCATTGATGTATTCATCACACCACCTGCTAAACCAGCCTGGTGCAACGGTACGTTACTTGTGGATAAAACGGCACAGCCAGAAAAAACAAGGGAGGCCCCGGCAGGTAATATTAACAAACCGGGTAATAGGCCAAATACATAGGAAACGCTATGATCAAGTGTTGCAAGCATGGCTAAACCAACACTGCCAAGCAGTAAACCGGCAGTCATTACACGTAATGCACCAAATCTGTTCACCAAAGGACCCGCTGCACGGTTAAGTGTCAACAATGCAAGAGTGTAGGGTATGAACGCAGCAGAGGTCTCGAATGTTGACCAGCCCCTGATTTGTTGTAGATAAAGTGACAGTAAAAAAGTAATTAACCCCATTCCTGCTGCTGCAAGAAGCATGCCGACTAGACCGACCAATCTTTCAGGGTTTAAAATAAATCTTGGTGGTAAAAGTGGATGCATTACGTATTTTTCCACGAAGAAGAATACGATGATGGCTAGTCCGCCAATAATCAGTGGCGCCATGACAAGTAATGAACTCCACGGATGTTCAATACTCATAATTAATCCATAGCTCCCGATGGAAATACCTAATGTAGCCAGTATGGCTCCAATGAGATCTAGGCCGGGACGAGTCTCCTGTATTACGAACTTGCCGGCAGGGATAAGTTTATGGACAAGTATTACCCCTAAAAAAGCGACCACAATCGGTACAATGAACATCCATCGCCACGATAGCCATGTTGTGACGATTCCTGATGCCAAAAAGCCTACTGCACCTCCTAGAACAGATACACCCCCCCAAGTAGCCATCGCTTTGCCAAATGTGGTCGGTTCAGTAAATAATTCTTTAAGCAGTGCCAAAGACGCTGGTGCGGTCATTGCCGCACCTATACCCTGCAAAAATCGGGTTAATACCAATATTTCATAAGAGGGTGAAAATGCGCCCAGTAAAGACGACAATCCAAAGAGAATCAGACCAAAGGAAAACATTTTTCGGCCGCTATATCTATCGGTAAGTCGTCCGCCAAATAAAAGTAACCCACTGAATGGTAAGCCATATGCGGCGTTAATTAAAACCAAATCAGCTTGATTGAGACCAAATTCGGTTGCAATTTGAGGTAACGGAACACCGACCATAACAATGGTAAAGATCAGCGTCGCTTGAATTATTGCCAAAGTGGCAAAAGCAATGGATGTTTTTGGTGATGATACTGAATCTTTGCAAGAGATTACGTCATCGTGGTTAACAACTTGGGCAATTGCGACATTAAGGGTTTGTTTAGAAGTATCGTTCATATAATGCCTAATCATTAAATTTAATAATTGAATGATTAGGCATTGAAAGAATGATTATGTCAAGAAGTTAAATGCAACTTATCTTTCAGTCTTTTCAGGTTAATGGTTTTTCATGGAAACATTGGCATCAGTAACTTTCCTTAGACTGTTGTTTGCTATTAGGTGAGTCAGTTCGGTACAACAACACGGAAAGCTACAAGATTAAATAGTTATAATTTTAAATTATCTTAATAATTAACTATTCGTTTTCGAGATTATAAGTATTACATTTTATTATTGAGTAAGTAAGATAGCTTACCTATACACGATAAGTAATATTTACCGTATGGATTTTTATTTGCAAAATATAACCTCTGTCTCCCGAATGGAATAATTATTGGGAAGTCATGGCATAATGTATGGCTAAGTTATGGTTATGGATTTGATAAAATATTTTTTAGGTGACGTATGCAAGTTATATTTGAAGTGGCAAAAAGAGTTGGATTAAATACTTTACCAACAGATAAATATGATCTTGAAGGCATTAATTGGATATCTGAAGTACAGCTGTCACGGCAAGCTATAATGATTAATGCCATATTGAATGGTAAACTACCTGTAGATGAGCGGTTAACTGAGAGTTTAGGTGCACTAAATAACGCCGAGTCATTTTCACTTACTGATATTCAGTATGCATATTTAATTGGTCGTAATCCAGGAATTGTGTTGGGTGGTATTGCAACTAATTACTATTTGGAGATGGAGGTTTTTAAACCTGATCTTGAAAGGCTAAATATTGCTCTAAACAATACTATAAAACTCCACCCGATGTTACGAGCAACTTTAGCGGAAGGTGGCAGACAGAAAATTCTATCAGAGTTACCATTTTATTCAATTAACACGACTGATTGCAGTGACTGGGAAATAAAGGAAAAGGAAAAATTTCTTACAGATACTCGTTATAATATGCAGTCAGAATTGAGAGAATTGGACAAGGCTCCGCCTTTCGATATCCGTGCGACATATATTGATAAATGTACTCTAAGGCTACATTTATCATTTGAGTTGATGTTTTTAGATTTCCATAGTGTACAGATTGTATTGAGAGACTGGTGGAGATATTATCAATCACCGGTAAGCTATAAATTTTTGCCTGAATTTGGTTTTGAGGATTATATAGAGGTTGAAAGACTATTAGATCAAAAACCTCAAGGGCTGAGAGACAGAGATTTTTGGCATGATAAAATTGAAAATATGCCTCCATTTCCTGAATTACCACTTAGCAAATCACCAGAATTAATTTCAACACACAAAATTAAAAAGTTAACTCGCGAAATATCAACAGCGGTAGTTAATAAACTGAGAATGATTGTAGGTGAGAAAGGCATTATGCTAGAAACTCTTTTTCTCGGTGCTTATATTGAAACATTAAGACAATGGTCAAAACGTCAGGATTTTACTCTGACACTGACTCAACATTCACGTCGTGCTCATTTTGATAAAGTAGAAAACGTTGTCGGTAATTTCCTCCAGTCTAGTTTATTCTCTGTAACTAGTTCAGTTAGAAGTAATTTCACTGAACGGTTGATTGAATTACAGACAGAGCTATTACTTAATCGTTGTCACTCATGTTTCAATGGTATACGAGTGTTACGTGAAATGACCCGGCGTGCGGGTAATGGGCGTCCTTTTTCAATGCCGATTGTGTTCAGTAATACATTAAATGCAGATCTCCGTGATATCGTTACGGATTATAGTTGGGATGGTACAGCAAAGCACATTTACAACAGTACCCAAACGCCGCAAGTTTGGTTAGAAAATCAGATTGTCCGAGTTAATGATATCATTACAATTAATTGGAATTACGTCGATGAGCTGTTCCCTAATAACATGCTGGATAATATGCTGGATGCATGTATACATATTATTGAGGAATGTGCCTATAATCCAGAAATCTGGGATATGACTGGAATCGTGGTGAATTTACCCGAAGCCGACCTTGCTGAACGAGAAAGAGCGAATGATACGGCAGTCGAACTTAATCCCTGTTTATTGCATGAGATGATCCTAAACGCTGCACAGCAGTATCCAGATAAAGTAGCAATTGTCCAGGGAGATAGGCATCTCCGTTTTGGTGAGTTAGTCGCAAAAGCACAGCTGATTGCACACCATATCAGAAATAAAACCAACATTGCTCCCGGTGACATTGTTGCCATTTCATTCCCG
Source organism: Photorhabdus viridis (assembly GCF_040256935.1). Taxonomy (NCBI): domain Bacteria; kingdom Pseudomonadati; phylum Pseudomonadota; class Gammaproteobacteria; order Enterobacterales; family Morganellaceae; genus Photorhabdus; species Photorhabdus viridis. Next base: position 87,928 of record NZ_JBEJZY010000005.1, on the reverse strand, counting down.
CAAGGTTCAGAACTGATAGTCGGCATTCTTGGCGCACTGATTGCCGGGGCAGCCTATGTTTCAATTGATCCGGCTCTGCCTCCACAACGCAGGAATCGCTTACTGGAAAGATGCATGTGTAAGGCTGTTGTGACTTCTATCGCAATATTTTCTGATGTCGATGAATTTGGCTCTCTACCACGGATCAATATCGATAATGAAACCTCGGAAGGTTTTGTCAAAGTAGAACAGGTCTTATTGCAAAAGTTGGATGATTTGGCATATGTCATCTTTACTTCAGGTTCTACTGGAGAGCCGAAGGGAGTCATGATTACGCATAGAAACGCATCAAATACTATTTTGGATATTAATCGGCGTTTTAATGTAAATGAAACAGATGTTGTTTTCTCTGTCGCACCGGCGGGATTCGATCTTTCGGTTTATGATTACTTTGGTGTGCTTGGGGCGGGAGGTTGCCTAGTTTTCAATGCCAATGAAGCATCCAATGATCCAAAGATCTGGGCTGAAGAAATTGTAAGAAATGAGGTTACGATCTGGAACAGTGTTCCGGCTCCAGTCAAAGCATTGGTGGAGTGTTCCGGTGATTTCTTAGCAGCAACAAAGTTAAGACTTGTTTTAATGAGCGGCGACTGGATACCAGTAGATTTACCCAATCAAATTAAGGCGTTGATTCCAGAAGTCGAAGTCATTAGTTTAGGTGGTGCAACAGAAGGTTCTATCTGGTCAATCTTTTACCCAATAAAAGAAGTGAGTTCCTTATGGAAAAGTATTCCTTATGGTAATCCTCTTGCTAATCAGAAGTTTTATGTAATGAATGATTGGTTTTCACCAAGTCCTAAATGGGTTACTGGTGAGCTCTACATTGCGGGTGAAGGTGTCGCTCAAGGATATTTGGCCGATCCAGAAAAGACAGAGCAACGATTTATTATTCATCCTGCAACTGGAGAGCGGTTGTATAAGACAGGTGATTTGGGAAGATATATAGACAATGGTCTTATTGAGATATTGGGTCGTGAAGATAACCAAGTCAAAATTAATGGCTATCGTATTGAACCTGGTGAAATCGAGGCTAGTCTTCTTACTAATGAGATGGCAAGCCATGTTGTCATTGATGCCCCTATTCATCCTAAAACGGGACAAAAACAACTCGTGGCTTACGTTGTTATAAATAGCAAGTATGAGTTTGTCGATAAAAATCTAATTCAGGAAAAATTAAAAGAAACCATAAAGGAAAAGTTGCCATCTTATATGATGCCAACATTCTTTGTAGTGCTTCCGGCTATGCCACTCACCAGTAATGGTAAGATTGATCGTAACTCCTTTCCTGTCCCTTGGGCGGATTTTGCTAATGATTGTGAAAAGAATACTCCTGCAAATGATATTGAAGCAAGGCTATTTATTTTATGGTCGAAACAATTACAGCATGAGGATTTTGATGTTACTAGTGGGTTCTTCGATATTGGTGGAGATTCATTACATGCCGTAGGTTTATTAAGTGCGGTCAGGGAAGAATTTAATGTGAGTGCAAAGGGGGAACAAGACATGATTGAAGGTTTGTTTATGAATGTGAATATTCGTGATTTTGCCAGAATTATTATGGCTATGTTCCAAACAGAGAAGGGCGTTGGCGCATGAACCTGAATTATTATGACTATATTGTCGTAGGTGGTGGTTCTTCGGGGTGTGTCACAGCCGCACGCTTGTCAGAAGATGGAAAAAGCTCGGTTTTATTGATAGAGGCAGGGCCTGCCTCTGATGTTCATAACCCTTCAAGTCCCCTACGTGATGCTTCCCGCTTGGTTCTGGAGGGATATAACTGGGGTTATGAAGCCAATGTCCATGGTGAAGATCGATATTCTCAAGTGCTTCACTTTAATGAGAAATGTAATATAGAGTCACAGCGGAAAAAGCGCAAACCGTTTGCTTATCGTTTAGGTAAGGTGTTGGGGGGATCATCAGCTATTAATGGTGCTGTTGCTCTTAGAGCATTACCTAGTGATTTTCAACGATGGGTGGCAATGGGGTGCTCAAGGTGGGCTTGGAATGATGTTTTACCATGGTTCAAACATATTGAGAATGATGTCAATCTGAATGATTCTAATGAACATGGTGAAGAAGGACTTTTGCACTTACGCAGGCCAAAGCAGGAAGATATTTCCCCTATTGATCTTGCTTTTTCCTCAGTATGCCAAATGATGGGGATATCTTATACCGATGATCTCAACTCAGGTGAAAATCCTGCGGTGGGTCTTGTGCCTTCGAATATTTTCCAAGGTGCTGAGAGATTTGATCTTTATCGTGCTTATTTAGCGCCAGTACTTAACCGTAACAATTTGCACGTACTCACTGATGTCACTGTCGATAGAATTAATTTCATAGGTAATAAAGTCGTGAGTATTGACGTTATTAAAGAAGAGGATATTTGTACCTTCAATACGTCAAATGTTGTGCTTTGTGCAGGTGCAATTGGTTCAGTGGCTATTTTGCAAAGATCGGGTATTGGTGACGCGAATTTATTGCATTCGTTGGATATTCCTGTAGTTGCGGATATTCCGGCGATTGGTAGTAATCTGACCGACCATGCTTCAGTTGTCCTCTGGGCTTTGCCTAAGGTAACCAACTGTAAAAAAAATACGCCATGGCGACAAATTGCTGCACGTATTTGCAGTGGTTACGATGAACATGTCGATGTACAGATTGGTTTAATGAATAACGTTGCGAGCCGTACTGTTCCTGGATTTCAGAATCGTACCGATTACCCTTTGCTCGTTGGGGCTTCAGTGATGCTAATGAGGCCTAATGCGAAAGGTAAGGTATTTATCAATACACGTGATCCTAGAGTACTTCCATTGATAGATCTTCCTTTAGATAGGGATGAGGCGGATATTGCTCGTCTGGTAGGTGGCGTCCGAAAAGTATGGGAAATACTGGAAAATTCTGAAGTTGCACAATATTTAGATGGCATTCAGTTTTGGTCAGAGTCAATGATTTATAACGATTCTGTGATGTGTAACGCAATTAAGAATCTTGTAAGCCCTGGTTGGCACGCATCCGGAACTATTCGCATGGGGGTAGTTTCAGACCCGGAAACCGCAGCGGATGAACAAGGAAGTGTCCATGGCTTAGAAGGACTGACCGTCGCTGATGCTTCTCTGTTTCCAACGATACCGTCTTTGCCCACCAATTTGACCACGGTGATGACTGCCGAGCGTATTTCAAACTTCTTGTTGGAGAAGAGAGAAAATGATTAATAACCCAACGCGTATCGTTTATGCATTTCCTCATGCAGGAGCTAATTCGATGGTTTATCGGCCATGGGTCAACAAAATTCCGGCTGAATCATCTGTGAGAATAAAGCCGATAGAAATTCCAGGAAGGGGTGTTCTGAGCCGTGAAAATGTCATTGATGATCTTGCTGTTTTGTCGGAAAGGATAGCGGCAGAAATCAATGCAGATTTCCAACAACAATGTAATAAAGGTATTCGAGAATGGGCAACTTTTGGCCACAGTTTTGGTGGAGTGTTGAGTATGGTAGTGACCTCCGTTATGACAAAAAAATATGAGATTGCTCCTGCATTTTCTGTTGTGTCAGGTTCAATTGCTCCCAGTATTCAGGCCAGTGATGACCGGCACCTTTGGACAGATGACAAAATCTTAAGTAAAACCAGGGACGATAATGGGACCTCTGAAGCTATTCTTAATGAAACAACCCTAGTGCGAAGGATTATTGCTCAACTACGGGCTGATTATGTGATTAGACGCCAATTTTTACAACACAGAAATATGAAAGTAGATCACCCTTTAATTTTAGTTTCGGCTGATAATGATCATCATGCAACGACCGAACAGCTGAATGCCTGGAAGAAACATACGTCAAAAGCTACGGAAATGATCTCTATTGAAGGTGACCACTTTGCGGTATATAAGCATTTTGATGTTATCTATAACGCGTTAATAAGTGGTGTGAGAAATATACAATTCTGTGAGCCAGAACAACCTTGTTGAGGTGTTTAAATGATGTATGGAACCGAGGAACTGTTAACGTTTCGTCAATCTTGCCGTGAATTTTTGCAATTAGAAGCGGTGCCTTATTTAGAGGAATGGGAGAAGCAAGGGATTGTCGGGCGATCGTTTTGGCGTAAAGCAGGTGAAGCTGGTTTGCTTGGCATCGGCGTTAGTCCTGAGTTTGATGCACGGGGATGTCGCGATTATCGATATGCAGTGATTCTCACAGAAGAGCTAATCGATCTAGGTATGACTGCTCCGGTCATCATTTCTCATAATGATGTTATTGCCAGTTATATTGATGCTCATGGTACGGAGGAACAGCGTCAGCGTTGGCTACCGGGATTATGTAGTGGGAAATTAATTGCTGCTATTGCAGTGACAGAACCCAGTGGTGGTTCAAATTCTGCAGAACTTGGGACCACTGCGGTTCGAAGTGGTGACCATTATCTTGTTAATGGACGAAAGGCCTATATTACCAACGGAATTAATGCTGATTTGGTTCTTGTTGCAGTGAGAACTGCTGAGGCGCAAAGTGGGCAAGGAACAAGTCTGTTAGTCATTGAGCGCGATACTGTAGGTTTTACCCGTGGTCCTTTGCTTAGAAAAATTGGTTGGCACGCGAGTGATACGGCGGATCTCTGTTTTTCTAATTGTGAAGTACCAGCTTCGAATCTGATTGGTCGGGAAAACATGGGCAACTTCTATTTTATGTTAGGGATGCCACGAGAGCGATTGAGTATCGCCACTGTTGCTGTGGCAAGCTCAGAAATTTTACTGAAAAAAACAATTAATTGGGTTAAGAAACGCAAAGCTTTTGGACAATCAATTGGTTCATTTCAATACAACAAATTTACGCTGGCTGAACTTGATACTGAGGTGAAAATTGCACGACTTTACCTTGAGGATGCGGTGAGTAAATTTAATGATAACGCACTGAGTATTGTTGATGCAGCCCGAGTAAAACTCTGGACGACTGAACTACAAATTAAAGTAGCTGATCGCTGTCTTCAGTTACATGGTGCTGCTGGATACATGAATTCTTCTTTTGTTGGAAAAACGTGGGCTAATAGCCGAGTGCAAACTATTTATGGTGGTAGTAGTGAAGTGCTTAAAGAATTGATTGGTAAATCAATGGGCTTGTAGGCGATTATTTTACCTAATGGGAAGATTTAATTAATAATTATTTTGGATAATTAATATGATTGGTTCTTACGGAGAAAAATGGAAAGTTAATCGCGCCGATATTTCTCAATGGGAGAATGTTCTTTATTGGGCGAGAAATGAAAAATGGGATATAGGTGTTAATGATGTAACGCATTTTTTTAATGTCGATCCCAACGGATTCTTTATGGGTTATTTGGGTGACATACCTATATCGGCAGTGTCGATTGTAAATTATTCTGATAATTATGCACACTTAGGGCACTATCTGGTTTCCCCTGAATATCGGGGTTTAGGATTAGGACTAAAGGTATGGAGCACTGCATTTGAACATGCGGCTAATCGGTGCATAGGATTAGATGGTATGCCTGCACAAGAAAGTAATTATGAAAAATGGGGGTTCAAAACTCATTATCGCACATTAAGATTTTCAGGAAATATTTTAAGGAAATACTCATGTCCAGAGGAAATAACCGTGGTGGATGAGAGTTTATTATCCAACGTTATTCAATATGATACTCAATGCACTGGGATAGTTCGTTCTCGACTCTTTTCGGGGTGGTTTTACCATTATGGGCGAAAGGGGTTTGTTAGCATGGGTTCTCAGGGAGTCAATGGAGTGTTAGGTCTTAGGGCGTCTACAGATGGCTACCGATTAGGTCCTTTTTATGCTGATAATGAACGTGTAATGGAAAGTTTGTTTCATGCAGCGATAGCAGAAATTTCTGTAGGAACACGTATAACCGTTGACATTCCTGAAATGGCCACTGATTTTATTGAGCTTGCTACAAGTTATGGTCTTTGTGAAATATTTTATACGTTTAGAATGTACCGTGGAGTCCCACCCCAACAGAATGATAAGTCTATTAAATCCATTGCATCGCTGGAGCTGGGGTAGGTAATTTTTCAATAATATATGTTCTGATGAGTTTTAACTGAATGAAATCTGGGGGAAATATAATGACTGAACATGTACCAACATTATTTGAATGGATGGGAGGGCGTGACGTTATTATGAAATTGATGACTGCCTTCTATATTAAGGTTGAAAAGGATGATCTGTTAGCACCAATGTTTAAACACATGTCTTCAGAGCATCCTGAGCATGTTGCCATGTGGCTGGAAGAGGTTTTAGGTGGTGAGTCTCTTTATACACAGCAGCGAGGAGGATTCAAAGGAATGATATCAAAACATCGAGGGAGAAATATTACTCCTGAACAGCGTCAACGCTGGGTAAAATTAATGATGGAATGTGCTGATGAGGTTAACTTGCCGTCAGATCCGGAGTTTCGATCGGCCTTTGCCAGCTATATAGAATGGGGTGCTCGTAGGGCTGAGAGAAATTCACAAAGAAATGCCCCCTCTTCTAAACGTGAAGTAATTAAGATATGGGGATGGGGAGAGGCGCCTCCTGGAACATTATAATATTTTTATTTTCACATTAAAGATGGTTTCGAGAAACTCAGTGGAACGATTTTTTGTTTGGATACGATTTCCGGAAAATATTATGAGTAATGAAAGCAAAAAGAATATTTTGATTGGAGTGACAGGATCTGTCGATATTATGTTGCTTCCAAGATATTTAATGGCCATTAAAGAAAATATTAATTGTACATTAACGGTTTTAATGACACCGAATGCGGAGCTTTTTTTTCCTGCGGAAACATTAGCGTTGTATGCTGATCGAGTTATTTATGGAGAAAAAACGGCGGGCTGGTCAACAGATAAGCCTTCTCGTATTGTGGCAGACCATGATTTGTTAGCTGTGTTACCTGCAACAGCCAATACACTTTCATCAGTTGCCCAAGGGGCGGCCCCAAATCGCTTGACAACGGTTATTTTAGCAGCAAATTTCCCGGTACTTTTTTTCCCGGTTATGGGTGCGATTATGTGGGAAAAGTCCGCCGTTCGTAGAAATATTCAACAACTACGGAATGATGGATATGAAGTTGTTGAGCCTGTATGGCATGGAAACTATGATGTCTCTCTGCAACGGTTGGTGGGTCATCCCTCTCTTCCAACTATTGAAGGATTTATTGAATTACTGAAAAGTAAGTTGTATTGGGAATACTGATTTAGCATAAATTTGGTATTTAGGAAGATATAAACGAGCCTGTTGCAAATCAAATGTAGTATCAAAAGATACGGAATAATTGCAGGGCTAAATGCTGAAAATACGGCTTATCGGATTCAGCTCATTTGATAATACTGGGGCTCAGCTTGTTTTTTTCGCAGAGCCCCGATTATCTCACAATATCTTGAGGGGAATAATAGGTTATTTTCAGGCTTAGAGAATTCGGTATTCGATTAATTATCTTTATTCAGTTTATTGTAGTTATATTCAATTACATTGTTCAGGTATTTTATCTACTTTGAAATTCTACGGACATTTATCCGTATTTTTCAGCACGGTAAATGTTTAGGAGCAAAGCAGGTTAAGGTGAGTATGTAACAAATGTGTGCTGTCATACATGTAGTCAGAAAAAAGAGTCCTGTTTTATCAGCAGAACTCTTTTTCTCTTATTAATGTTGCATCAATAATACTTATGAGGTCTTTATCTCAAGAGATCGCTGGGATATCAAGGACGATATGCCCATAGGAAAATAATTTGGCTTTTCCTGACAAATGAACGCGATCTTCGTGTAATTCACACACAATGTCCCCACCTCGTTCTGATAACTGGCGAGCATACAATCGCTGCTTATTTAAACGATTACCCCAAAATGGCGCCAGTACACAATGTGATGAGCCAGTTACTGGATCTTCTGGCACACCTTTAGCGGGTGCAAAATATCTGGAAACAAAGTCAATTTGTTCTCCTCCGGAGGCTGTTATGGCAACTCCAGGTAAAGGTAAGGCGGCTATTTTGTCAAAATCAGGGTTTGTATTCAGAATTTGTTCTGCGGTTTCGAGTAAACAAATATAGCGGTTGTGAGAGACAAAAAGTTCGGATATTTTTTGACCCAATGCATTTTCAATATTTGTTTGCAAAGTGGGTTCTTTTTTGTAGGTCGCTTTAGGTAGATCAAGTGTATAGACACCATTCTCATGAGAGACAGTGATAATACCGACACGAGTTTGAAATACAATAGGATTATCAGTAACGGATAGATGTTCAGCCATAACGAAAGCTGTCGCCAGTGTTGCGTGTCCACATAAATCTACTTCAACTTTAGGCGTAAACCAACGCAAGTGGTTACCAACTAGAAAAGCAGTTTCGGAGAGATTGACTTCCATCGCAATGGATAATAGCGCTTCATCCGGAAGCCAATTATCTAATATAACGACAGCAGCAGGGTTGCCAGAAAATTGACGATCTGTGAATGCATCAACTTGATAGATGGGTAGTGAGGTCATTTATATTCCTTATAAACAGAGTCAGGCATGAAAAGAATGCCGATAGCCTTATTTGAAAATTACCTGCTAGTTTATAGCAACTATATGTAATAGAAAGGGACATTGGCTTTTTGGTTTTAAAATATTTAGCCATGTACTGAAATGTTCGATATTGTTATGTTAATCGGATACAGGATCCTATTTTTGACCCTTTTTTTGCGGGAAATTATAATTCATTGATTTATTGATAAATTCATAGGCGCTTATAAAAAGGTTTTTTCTACTTTTTGTTATTATGCTCTTTAATAATCAATAGATTAAAGCTAATATCTAACAGTTCACTGCCGTACAGGCAGAAGCGCGCCCAATTGAGCGCGCTAGAAAAAGTTAATTTTGCTTGATATGGGTTATTTCTTATTCTTTTGAGCATATTCTTCACTGTTAACCCATTGATGGTCTTTCTCCCAAGTGAATAGCCATTTGCGGGTTGGCCCAGCCATTACATTGAGGTAGTAGTTGTTGTAACCAGCAATGGTTGCCACTGGGTGATAACCTTTGGGAACCATTACCACATCCTTGTTATAAACCGCCATTGATTCATCCAGTGAACCATCATCGGTATAGACTCGTTGCATACAGAATCCCTGTGATGGATTCAGGCGATGGTAATAGGTTTCCTCCAGATAGGTTTCCTGTGGTTCATTGTCCGTATCGTGTTTATGGCTGGGATAGGAGCTGGTGCAGCCTTCATCAGTAAAGACTTCGACCACTAATAAGCTATCAGCAGGTTTGTTATCCGGCAGGATATTGTGAACATAGCGCTGGTTGCAGCCGCTCCCACGTTTTTCTGCGTCAATGTCCTGCGGTGCAATCAGGCGTGTCGGGTAGCTTCCTTTACCCGGAGCCTGACATACCGCCAGTTCGACAGCCGTATCGGCAATAATGTCAGCAGATTCACCTGCGGTGATATAGACGGCATAGGGCTTTTTGCGTTCAAATGGCTCTAGGCGATCACCAATATGTTCAAATTTCTGATGTGGCGTGATGACCGTGGCTTTTCCTGCTATCAGCACCAGACAGGTTTCATTTTCTGATGTGGGTAATGTGATTTTTTCACCTGTGGTTAATTCATAAACATCGAAGTGGACATACTGCCAGTTTGCTGATTCCGGCGTGATATGTTGAGTTCGTTTGTTTTGATCCGGTGCATGATATTTTGATAATAATTTGGACATATTATCTACCCTCAGTACTATTTTTGCCTGAATCAGGTTGTGATTAATTAAAACAATCCGGCATCTCTGGCAAATTTGCGTAAATTGTTATAACCCATAGTTGCGTAGGTGAGTGGATGAGCAACGGCAGGATCTTGTTCTGCTTCAACGATCAGCCAACCTTGATAGTGGTGTTTTTTTAGTACCTGAAAAATTGAGGGATAATCAACACAACCGTCTCCCGGTACGGTAAATACGCCACTCAGCACTGCATCAAGAAAACTGGTTTTGCGGTTTTTCACATCCTTGAGTACATCAAGGCGGATATCTTTACAGTGAACATGGTTGATTCGTTCTGCCCAGCGTTTTGCGATCACTAATGGATCGGCGCCAGCAAATGTCAGATGGCCGGTGTCCAGCAACAATCCAACTTCATCCCCGGTATTTTCCATCAGATAATCAATATCTTCCGCAGTTTCAATGACGGTTCCCATATGATGGTGATAAGCAATCTGAACCCCTTGTTCTTGAGTGTAACGAGCAAATTCAGTCAGTTTCTCACCATATTCTTGCCAGCGATCAACGGGAAATTGAGGTCGAAGATGAACCGGCTTGCTCTGATCGCCGTGAATACAATTTGTCACTTCAGCAAATACCATCACATTAGCCCCCAGTTCGCGTAACAGCGTCAGGTGAGATTGTGCCGCTTTAATCTCTTCTGCTACCGAACGGGTAAGTAATTCGCCGGAGTACCAACCGGATACCAGTTTTAGATCGTGTGCGGCAAGAATCGGGCCTAATATGCTGGCTTGACGAGGGAATTTATTGCCCAGTTCAAAACCGGTAAAGCCTGCCTGACGGCCTTCCGTTAAACAGGTTTCCAGGGGCGTTTCTGCGCCGAGAGTGGGTAAGTCGTCATTGGTCCAGGTCAGAGGGTTGATACCAAGTTGCACAGTCATAATGAGTCTCCTGTAAAGATGAAATAATTTTATTGTGTTTCTATCCACGTTGACGCCACAAACTAATCAGGTTGTGATAGTTAATTTTTATCTGTTGAATCAGTTCGTTATCATCAATTTCATTTTTTAGCCACGGTAGAGATGGCTGGCCGAACAGGGTTCTTCCGACAACAAAGCCTTTGACGATAGATTTTCCGGCTGCGGCATTGAAACCCGCTTTTAGCTCTTCCTGTGAAGCATCAAGACCAAGAATAACTACGCCGCGGCAATATGGGTCCCGTTGCTGGATTAAATGGTTAATCTGGTCCCAGCTATCGGCGTTGAGAGGAGGAAGTTTCCACCAATCCGGTTTAATGCCGAGGTTATAAAAGCGTTTGAGCGCACGGATATAGTATTCATCTGAATGTTCCATTTCCGCAGGTAAAATCACTTCCAGCAAAAGTTCATGGCCGGATTTACCGCATGCAGCATAGATTTCCTGAATTTTTTTCTCTTGTGCCAGGCGAAGAGGGTGAGCATCTTCTGGGTGAAAAAACACCAGACATTTGACGATGTGTTCCAATGGCCAATCGATAAGTTGGGAGCCGATGCAGCCATGTTCCAGACAGAGCGGGCGGGAGCCAGGTAGTTCTATTGGCCGGCCTATCCACCAACCCTGACCAGTTATTTCATTTAAAACATCCTGACCGAAAGTGTTGTCACATAATAGGCCCGCTTTTCCTTGTAATCCTGCTTCTGCGGCAACTTCCCGGCTGGCGCGCAGTAAAAGTTGTTTTAATAATGGAAGTCGTTTGATATTGGCATCTGCTTGACGGGCCATTTCGATAAATTGGATACGGTGGTCAAATGCCATCACACATAATTCATCCCACTGATTTTTACGGGCGCCAATACGGTGAAGGTGATTCAGTGTTTCATCCAACTCAGGGCGTAGCACTTGATTGGTTCGTGATAGATAGTTATCAAGTTCTTTTTTATCTGGCATGGCCGGAGCACATCCATGACGGGAAACGACTAATGCGCCACAGGCATTCGCATAGGTACAGGCTTTTTCCCAGCCTTCGCCATTAAGATAGCCCCGCAACAGGCCGGACATAAAAGCATCCCCCGCACCCAGCACATTGAGAACATCAATTTGAACGCCCTGTACAGTGATGCCACCATCCAGATGATCAGGAATTTCAGCGGTAAAAACAGAACATCCCAGTGCTCCACGTTTGCAGACCAGTTCAGCCGAAGTCTGCTTACGGATATTGCGCAGTGCTTCGATAGTATCGGTGGAACCACCCGCAATGTGGAACTCTTCTTCCGTTCCAACAATCAGGTCGAACAGCGATAACACTTCCTGTAACTGGGCTGTTACCTGTTTTGATTCGATATAACGGGTTTCACCATCTCCCAGAGAAGTCAGCCCCCAAAGGACAGGGCGATAATCGATGTCGATAACCGTTTTCACGCCATTACGGCGGGCGTAGTTTAGGGCAGTCAAGACTGCATCGCGGGTATTCGGATGAGAAAGGTGTGTTCCGGTAATTGCCAGGCAACGGGCTGATGCAATGTATTCTTCGCTGAAATCATCACGGGTAATTGCCATATCGGCGCAGTTGTCACGATAGAAGATCAGCGGAAAGGTTGTTTTATCTTTGATCCCCAGCAGTACCAGCGCAGTAAGACGCTCTTTGTCAGTGATTAGATGGCTGGTATCACAGCCAACACGTTGTAACTCTTCCCGGAGGAAACGCCCCATATGTTCATCACCGACTCTAGCCAACATGGAAGATTTAAGTCCCTGGCGGGCAGTACCATAAGCAACGTTACCGGAAGAACCACCAAGATATTTTGCAAAACTGCCCATGTCTTCCAGTCGAGCCCCGATTTGCTGACCGTACAGGTCAACAGCTATTCTTCCCATACAGATAACATCAAACTTTTTTTGCTGATCCATTGAACAACTCCTTATTGAGTACAACATCAAGTGTTGCTATGGCGTGCTCCGCTGTTGAACCGCACCATCGTCTGCGCTTGGTCTTCGTTTTCTACCGCGACCATGATGCCGGAACCTGTTTCTTCCGGGCGTTTTTTAACGACGATTGCCATATCTCCGAAAACAGTTTGAATCTCACCGACCAGATATTGCGCCATATTGATGATATGAGCAGCAAGTTCAGTCGTCACTTTTGCCACCATTTCACGAACGAGTCTGTCAGCCAGAGGGAAAACAGTTGGAGTTTGTGCATAAGCCCGTTTGTTGTGTGTAGTAGGTTCTTGAGTGTTATATGAAATATTTATTTCTAATTCAATAAAATTTGAAATAAATATTTCAATTTGTGATCTGATCAGGATTTTTGAGGTAACATAGCGTTATATACCCGTTATCTTTCAAGTTGCCTCTTTGTTGGCTGCACTCACTCACCCCGGTCACATAGTTATCTATGCTCCCGGGGATTCGCTCCCTTGCCGCCGCGATGCATCTTGAAATCCATAGGGTATATATTCCATCTGGAATAAAAAGACAGCTCTGGGTAGTAGATACCATCTTCTTAGTTCATAGGATTAAAATTCGATGATGATTGCATCCAGGTTTTCTACACGTATTGTTGCATTGTCGTCTATTTCCTTACAGATATCTTGAAGAATTGTTTGTTTAACCATATCAAGATCTCTATTTTCTAAATCTGTTAGATTATTCGGATATTGAAGGATTATTACTTCATTTTCTGGATATTTCGGTAGTTTATTTGTTTTAATTATAGTGATTCCAATATCTTTAAATTTCTTGAGGTGATTATTGATAACGTCTTTTTTTAATTCTAAATTTTGCTGTTTAACTATAGGCGAATTTGGTTTATTCATTTGTTATTCCTTATTTGTATGATGTTTGTATATTGGAAAGAATACTGTATCGGGTTAAGAACAATACCTTTATCATAAGGTTGCATTTATTACATTCCTTTTTTTGTATCAGAGTTCAGTGAGTTTTTGTTTATTTATTCACTGTTGTGCGGTTTTCTTTTATTTATAATCCGGCGAGGCACAGCTCTATGTTAAACACATATTCTGCATCAGGTGAACGTCCATGGTCAGTAGCATGGCAATGCCAAGGTTGACAACGTCGCCGTCTTGTAGTTCGAGCGCACGCGGTGGGCAATAAGTTGTTGAGCAGGAGCAAGGGTGAAAATGGGTAAGTGTGAAGGGCTTTTAATGGGTTTGATTAACTCTAGCCTTATAGGTGTATGGCGCCGGGATAATTTGGTAATATTGAGAGGTACGATATGGTATTTTATGTCGTACCTTTAATCTATTTGCTAAGGTAATTGTAGGTCAGGATTTCTAAGAGAAATAGTTATAGTTCCGACATGATTACCGTTGCGGATATCTTTTCCATAATTAAAATCAAAATATTTCATCTGGTCTACGGTTTCTACTACCTTTCCGTTGATGGCTGTGAAATTCTTACGCAACATTGTATTCAGACCATAAGCATTAGCATCTTTTGGTGCAACATCAATGACGACTTTTCCTGTATTTTTTTCTCCTTTAGCCATGAAATTGAATACACCTTTAGGGTAGTCTTCTCTGTAAATATCTAATGGGAATTTGATACCATCTTGGGAATTGAGATTTAATGAAGTGGCTCCTGCTTTGAGAGTGAAATTTGTGCTGGGTAAAGAGGGATCTTCTTCATCCCATTTATTACTTATATCTAATACTTGGGAACTTATTAACATCTGTGCATTATCTTGTAAGATGATACTGCCACCACCTATAGCGACAAGATGACTTTCAAGACTAGCTTGAGCGGATTCAGTGATAGAGAAATAACAATTTAGTGAGATAAGGTTTTCTATATTTTTTCCTATATTTTGGGGGGCTTGTTGGATCTTAAAACAACTGCTTCCTGACATATCTACTGTTGGTTTTTCTTGTATTAGTGCTGTATTTTTGGGGCCGCTGATTCTTACAAGACCAGCATTTTCTATTTTAAAGGTACTCAAGTTTTGTAGTTTAATTCTATATCTAAATAGAATTTGAGAATTCAGATAAAAACTAACAGGTTTTTCTTTTTTTCCAGATATTATAAGATTTCCTGAGGATATATTTATTGTTTCCCCTAAAGTTTCATCTGTATTTTCTGACTTATAGGCTTTGTAGCTTTCATTCAGTTCAATTGATAATTTGTAAGGCCAATAAATATGATTTACTTTAGTATTATTCGTGTCATCAGTGGTGGTATCCAGTATTAATGTATTTTCTCCCGCGTCCATTGTAAAGGTGAAACCAACATTTTTATTGAAAGAACTTGATGGGGTAATAATTTGACTGCCGTGTTCATGACTGTATGATTGATTTTTATCAGGGAACCAGATAAATTTTTCGCTCATTGTTCTACCCTTTTAGTCATTGATGTTATTTTGTAATTAAATAAACGTGAATTAATGTAAATATAGTTCAAAATGGGTGGGTTTCAAGATACTTTTAGCCTATTTTATTGTGATTTTGTTACTGATGAATGAAACTTGATATCAGCATTCTTCTCTGTTTTTGATAAAATTTTTTAAATTTTTATATAAATCATAATATTATAATGGAGTGGTTATTACTACCTGCTAACTGAATAATGTTGTGTAAATGCATATTTGCTCGATCATAATCGGTGAAGAAAGTTACTTAAGTTGATAAACAATTCTTTGTAATTGAGAAAATAATGATAGGTGAAAATCCTGTGTCAGGATGGATGTGTCTGTAGGGGTATTAGTGTAATTGGTTACAATATGAAGACGATATTAATTTCAATATGAAAATTATACTCTCTGTGAGTGGCGTTTTTCCGCTATATTTGAATTATCATGAAGTTGTGTGATTTTTTATAAAAATTAGTAACCTTATAATTTTTCAATTGCAGAACAAAGGTGTAAGTTCTATAGGGAATAGAAAGCTTATATTGTTTTGTTATCTTATTTCTTGTCATATAGACAATTAAGATAATTGATTGAACTAATCGGTTTGCCTATATGTGATTTAGATCTCAAAAAAGAAAATCTCTGATTCCCTTGCGCCTTATTATAGATTGTCAAATGAAGTGATTCTCTGAAGGGAATTTTATTAGGGAAACATATGCTGGATATTATAATACATTGTAAATATTACAATAATCGCAAAATTAATTGCGAATACACCTGAGTGTAATGATTTTAGGATGGTTAATTTTATTATGAAATAATAATAAGCATGAGCATGATATTATTCTGTTTTATATTGTTTTTTGGCATTCACAGAGGAATAATTAACTGATTTTGTTTTTTAATGTAAATTGTTTTGTGGTTTTTAATGTCTTAATGTGAAGATGGATACGGTATCATGAAATAATTTTAAAGTTTAGTGGAAAGGCGTAGAACTTTGGCTATATTTAATTAGCAACGTAACATGATAAATAAAAATGGTAACGCTTTCTTGGAATAGAAGAGAAAGTTTACTACTAGAAATAAAATTAAAGGAGGTGCTCAGAGATTAGTTCATCGATTTAATTAATTTTGAATTTATATTGTGTTTTTGAATGCAAAGATTGGTGTTATTCAAAATCTTATTATACCTTTTAATTTATTAATAATATAGGTGAATGAAATGATAGAGAAAATGAATGATATTGTAGAGTTACAAAAACTTCTTGATTCATCAGTCAATACGCTTATTGGAAATGTTCATAATTTCCTTGGCAAAAATATGATGAACGTGACTCAAACACCTCCGGATCACTTTAATTCTCATAAACTACCACATCATATTGATGACATGCATGTATGGGTTGATGCAAATTTGTTGATTCCGAAGATAGGTTTGTATAGTACTACTATTCAGCCAATTTTGCTCACTAGTTATTCAGTGAATAATGATTGTGATAATGATAGGCATATTTGGTTGTTCCAAGACTCAAGAAGTTCTGATGGCGTCATTAAGTATAGTATTACTAAGATTAATGAGAAATTTGACATATCAAAATGTAGTGACGTTCCGGGTAATAGTACAGGTGGTGGTAAGAAGACATTGATGTGTACATTGGATCCTACTAGTAAGGATAAGATCAGATTAAGAATGTATTAGCAGAGGAAAAGTCAATTTTTAGATTGGAGTAACTATTTTTTTAGTACATTATAAACAGCCATTAAGCTAGAATAATTTTTTCGTAAAATCATAAGTAAAAATCTGTATGATTTCTTGATTAGTTCGGTGATTTTTAATTCTTTGTTTAAGGCTATACTTCAGTGTAGCCTTAATTTAATGTTATTGCATATTTCCTGATACCTGAAGTGATGATGTATAGTTCTCGAAATAAGTGAGTCTGATATTACCACACTTGTTTTATTTTCAATAGCTTTCATAAAGGCTCTAGTTTTTCTCAAAAGTCATTATATTATAATATAGCTAATTTTGGGCTATATTTTTATGGAGTGGTAGCCCCAATCTTATTATTATATAGTGAGTGTGTTGGTGTGGTAGAATAAGCATTACGATAAGCTTTCTTGTCTTGAAATTTTATAAGCTGAGTGCGGTACGTTACCTTGTCTGATATCGTACCCCAAAGATTAAGAATTAATTCTAACCGGATACACATTTACATTTACTTTCTTGGGTTATTGGTATTCTGGTTTGAGTGATATTGTTATAGTTGCGACTGGATGACTTTTGCGGAATGCAGAACCATACTTAACGTTAAAATATTTTTTATCTGGCTCTGTATTATAAGTTATGAGTTTTTTGTTAAATATATCATCGACGAAAGTATCATAGTTATTCTTTGAATCCATCTGGACATCAATCATAACCTTCCCTAGATTCTTTTTATTTTTTTCAGTAATGAAATTGAATAAACCACTAGGATATTCTACGTCGTAAATATAGAGTGGGAAATAGGTTCCGCTAAAAGATTGAATGTTTAATGAAGGAATACCGGACATGAGATTGAATTTTGTTTTTTTATTTTCTATATCATTTTTTGGAATTATTCCATCGTTACATAATGTTGCTATTGAATTATCTTGTATGCTTATATTACAGTAATTGAAAACTCCGTCTCCAAGATAGAGGTTGTTACTTTCAAAAGTGATTGTGGATGATTCACTAAGATGAATCTCACTAGCTAAAAATATAAAAGCAGGAACATCTTCCTTTATTGGTTTTTCTTGTGTTATTTTGAATTCGCTGTTTCCTGACATAAGCAGTTTAGGAGGTTTATTTTCATCCTGAATGACATAATTGATAAACATAAATACAGTCCCTGGATCTATGATTTCTAATGATCCTGTATTTTCAAGGGTAAAATTAGCACTCTCAGCACAACCCAAATAAGCAACTGTATGATCCCTGGAATTTTTATAGTCAACTATTAACTTTCCTGCGGATATATTCATTTTTAATCCTTTTCCACTGTCAGTTATTGTTCCATCATCGTGACGAATAAATTCAGGCCAGTAGATAGGTATGTTATCAGTGTCATTTTGTAATGTTAATGTTTCTCCTTCAGCATTCATTATAAAATTAGCTCCTCCCAATTTATCGAATGGGTAGGGTTCAGCTCGTGTGTCATTATTTTTGAGAAAAATAGTTTGAGTTACATAGTCTTTAGTATATACCTGAGAATTATTTGGGTCCCATTTAAAAACCGCGCTCATTTTTAATTCCTCATAAAATTAAATTTTTTCATAATTAAGGAGTGGTTGAAATAAGTGTAGTTCAAAACGGATGAATTTCAAGGTAATGAATAACTCATATTCATATTTTATTGATTTATTTCTCATTAAAAATAAATGTAATTTCAGTGAATAGATTAGTTACTTATACTGTCAATGAGTTTGTTTAAAGAATAATATTTTTGTAATTAGGTTACTGTTTGATACTGGAATTGATTTTTATGACTTTTAAATTTATTCTGTAAGGTCAAATATAATTAATAGTTGCTTTCAGTAATAATTAATAAGAATAACATTTTATCTTTTAATCTAAATGTTAAGCACAATTAGCTTTACGAGTGGTGTCGTGAAGACGTTCAAGTTTGATTTTTTGTTTTGATGTAATAAATATTTTCATAGCGAGGATAATGATCTCCATTTCGAATAAAGTCAAGCATCTGCAATGATTACGGGTATATACCCTTCATCTTTCAAGTTGCTGCTTTGTTGGCTGCGTTCACTTACCCCAGTCGCATAGTTATCTATGCTCCTGGGGATGCGTTCACTTGCCGCCGCGCTGCAACTTGAAATCTATTGGGTATATATAGAAAGTGTGTTTGTGGTTTTAATTAAGTTACCTCTTCCCTTTATTGCAGGGAAGAGATTTTTCTATTGTTTCTTAAACAGAGCACTACCCATTTTATAAAATACATAAAGCAGTATTAATGCAGCCGTCAGATAATAAATAACCATTATTATTGTGGGAATATTATGTGCGAGAAATACATACATAGAGATCGATCCCAGAACAATTAACCATGCAATAGGTTTCACCATAGACCACGGCGTAATATCTACCTGCTCGGTATAAACATCTTCAAATGGTTTGGCTGGGAAGAAGTAGCCAATAGCCAGCATGAAAATAATATTGAGGGCAAATAAAATACCGACTAAATGAAAGAAATGCAGGTCGATTTTTAAAATGAAGTTACAGATAATATAAGCGGACATACCGAATAACAGGCCGAGTTTAGCGGCAATAGGAGGCACACGTTTAGTCATCAAACCAACTAATACCACACTAAGAATTGGCGCGTTAAAAATTCCCTGTAATTGTTGAATAAGATAGAACAGACCATCCGGCGCATTAGCAACTAATGGGGCAACAATCATGGTTGTTAAAGCCAATCCAAGCCCCAGATATTTACTGACCGCGACTGTTTGAGCTTCGGTTGCTTTTTGGTTGATTCGTTGTCTGTAGATATTAACGATAAAAAGCGTTACAGATGAATTAAGTCCGCCACTGAATGTGGAGAATACGGCTCCGACAACGACAGCCGCAAAAAAGCCCACCAATATTTCAGGCAGAACCAGATGTACCAATTGTGGATAGGCATTATCTGGGTTGTCTATTTGTCCTTTGAAAATATGGAATGCAATAATGCCTGGCAGAATAATAATGGATGGAATAATAAGTTTAAAGAAGGCGCATAACATGACGCCTTTTTGCCCTTCGGCTAGATTTTTTGCACCAAGGGCTTTTTGAACGATTGATTGATTAGTACACCAGAAAAACATATTGGAAATAATTAAGCCAGTAAATAATGTGGAGAAAGGAACCAGAGAATCCTCGCTGCCGATCGAGTTAAATTTATCAGGGTTAGCATGGTAAACTTCAATTAATCCTTGCCAGGCATTGCCACTGCCGACATAGAGCAGGGCAAAAATTGTTACCATTAATCCGCCAACGATTAAGCCGACTCCGTTAATAGTATCCGCGACGGCAATCGCTTTAATACCACCAAAAATAGCGTAAATAGCGCCTAATCCACCGACGCCCCAAACCATAATCCATAATGCTGTGGTTTTATCGACACTGAATATATTTGAAATCTGGAATAGACTTTCCAATGCGATCGCACCGGTATACAGCACAATTGGCAGCAGTGAAATGACATACATAGCCAGGAACAGTATTGAGGTGATAAGCAGGGTATTTTGGTCAAACCGGCGTTCAAGATATTCCGGAATGGTTGAAATGCCAAGTTTCAGATATTTAGGCAGGAAATAAAGAGCAAATAAAACAATGGTAATAGCGGCTATTACTTCCCAGGCCATGACGATAAATCCGGTTCGGAATGCTAATCCATTCAAACCGACTAAATGTTCTGTAGAAAGGTTCATCAGCAACATAGAGCTACCGATATAAATACCGGTGAGAGAACGACCACCAAGAAAATAACCTTCAGTTGATTCTGTCAGACGGGCATTATGTGTTTTGTAATAAGCAAAACCAGCGACTAATAAGGTAAATCCAATAAATGAGAGAAAAGCGAGCATACTATCCTCCACGCCTGATTTACGGTTTTCAGGCAGCAATGTGCTAACGGGAAAGGGTGTTTTCCCGTTTTTATTGTGAAAATAAATTGTGAGTCAGTTATTCAGGCGTGGGCCTGTTTTATAATTTCATTTCTTTACCGGAGTGCAGGGATTCAAGAGCTTTATCTGCCAGATAGAGTGCCTGTTCGCCGTCAAAACCACTGCATTCTGGTATGGCGCGGCCAGCCATGACATTGACGAAATGATCCCATTCAGCAATGTAGGCTTCCCGGTAACGTTGCAGGAAGAAGTGCTCCGGTTTAGCTGCTAAACAGCCGGTGTTTTCCCAGAGTTCAACACTGTTTTCTTTGATGTTGCCGGCACTAAGCAACCCTTTTTCACCATGTAGTTCAATCCGCTGGTCATAGCCATAACCGGAGCGGCGGCTGTTAGTAATGGCTGCCATTGCCCCTGATGGGAATTTCATAATGATAAAAGCGGTGTCGATATCACCCGCTTGCCCAATTGCTGGATCAACCAGATTACTGCCTTGGGCATATATTGAGCATGGCTCTTCACCGATAATAAAACGTGCCATATCGAAGTCATGTATTGTCATATCCCGGAACATTCCACCAGAGATTTTGGCGTATTCAGCAGAGGGAGGAGAGGGATCACGGGAAGTAATCAACAGAGATTCGGCTTTTCCTATCGCGCTGGTGTCAAACAGTGTTTTTAACCGGCGGAATTGCGGATCGTAGCGACGGTTAAAGCCAATAAATAAGGGGACTTGATACTGTTTAACGGTTTCAAGACAGTGATGAACACGTTCAATATCAAGGTGAACCGGTTTTTCACAGAAGATTTTTTTGTGATGTTTTGCTGCGAGTTCGATGAGATCTGCATGAGTGTCGGTTGCTGAAGCAATAAGAACACCATGAACTTCCGGATCAGATATTGCCTGTTCAATGGCTTGTACTTTTGTCTGGTATTTCCGTGCTAAAGATTCAGCACTCTCTTGGTTTGGATCGATAACGGAATAAAGGCAGGTTTCTTTATGATTCGCGATATTCTCCGCATGTACCTGACCAATACGCCCGGCGCCAAATAATGCAATGTTAAACATAGATGCTCCTTGATACCTGGGTACTGCTGTTGGGATATTCAGGAATATATCAAATAAAACATTTATTTCAATTTAACTATATTTGGAAATTATGTTTTTGCGTGTCGGATAGCATTTTGTAATTACGATATTAAATTTGTGTTAATTAGATCACGTAAAGTAAGATTCATACTGGCCGGAATAAACTATTTTTCCTTTAAAAACAAATGAAACTATCGATTTGATTAAGTTATTGCTACGTTTAACATAAAGATTGGATAACAGGATAAAGCAATTCATTTTCGAAATAAAAATTTCAAAAATAGGAGCGGAAGTCATTAGGAAAAGTGGCCTGCCAGGCGGCAGGCCGTCAACTTTTTTAATACTGACGTATTTTGGTTGCAATCATCTCCTGCATTTTCTTTGATGCAGATTCTATAGCTGGATTCTCGGCTACCTGTGCCGTTCCTACTCGCCACCATGATTCATAGCCATGTGTCATGGTTTTAGGCAGCACTTTAATATCTATCAACACGGGTACGGTCTGTTTTCTGGCTTCTTGTAATGCGTAAAAAAGTTGCTGTTCGTCGTGAGCGCTGTAACTTTTGCAGCCGTAGCTTTCTGCATTTTTGGCAAAATCGACTTTAATCAGTTTTCCATCCATGTAACCACTTTCTGGGTTCCGGTAACGGTTTTCTGTGCCAAAGCTGCCCATCCCTTGGTTCATTTGCAGGTTGTTGATACAGCCGAATCCCGCGTTATCAAACAGCAATACGGTGATCTTGATATTTTCCTGTACCGCGGTTTGCAACTCCGAATGAAGCATCATATAAGAGCCATCACCCGCTATGGCATAAACGGGTTGGTCGGGGCAGGCGAGTTTGGCGCCAATAGCTGCGGCTATCTCATAGCCCATACAGGAATAGCCGTACTCAAGATGGTAGGTATCCGGTTGTTTAGGTTGCCATATCCGCTGTAAATCGCCGGGTAGGGAACCGGCCGCACCAACAATAATTGCTTCGGGTTCAAGGTGTTTATCCAGTAATCCCAATACCCTGGTTTGTGTCAGGCGGGTTTGTAATGTCTGGCTGTATTCTTCCAATTTATCATCAAGATGACCGGGAATTTCTGGAGTAAAACCTGCCTGATACTGAATTTCGAACAGGCGATTTAACTCTTTTCGCCACATTTCCCGTGCTTGAGAAATTTCATCCTGATAACCACTGCGATAACCCGATTGAATAAGCTGCTCTGCAATAGTATTTAATCCTGCTCGGACATCTGCTACGACAGGCACTGCATCCAGTTTACAGGCGTCGAATTCCGCGACGTTGATAGTGAGAAATTCAACATCTGGATTCTGAAACAGAGATTTGGATGCGGTGGTGAAATCAGTAAACCGGGTGCCGACACCAATAATCAAATCGGCTTCTTTGGCTATCAGGTTGGCTGCAAGACAGCCTGTTGCTCCTAAACCACCACAATTAAGTGGATGGTCAGCAACCACAGCACTTTTACCTGCCTGTGTTTCAGCAAAAGGGATATTGAAGTTTTCTGCGAACTGACGGAAAGCTTCATGTGCTTCTGAATAGCGCACGCCGCCGCCGCAGATTAACAAGGGTTTTTTCTTGCGGCTTATTAATGTCGCCGCATCGTTGATCATGGCGACAGATGCCGGGCGGCGTTCAATACGATGAAGCCGTTTTTGGAAGAAATAGTCCGGAAAATCCCAAATTTCGCCTTGAACATCTTGCGGTAGACAAATTGTGACAGCGCCTGTATCAGCGGGATCGGTCAGAACCCGCATGGCATTAATCATCGCGCTCATAAGTTGTTCTGGTCTGGAGATACGATCCCAGTAACGGGAAACAGGGCGGAAACAGTCATTTGTGCTGATAGTATAGTCATGGAATTGTTCAACTTGCTGTAAGACCGGATCAGGCTGGCGGCAGGCGAATAGATCACCGGGTAATAGCAACAACGGGATCCGGTTAGCTGTGGCGGTTGCGGCGGCCGTTACCATATTGGCGGAGCCAGGGCCGACAGATGAGGTCACGGCGAAAATCTGTTTGCGCTTTTTCTGTTTAGCAAAGCCGGTTGCGATATGAGCCATGCCTTGCTCATTGCATCCTTGGTAAACTATTAAGTGACCGGGATCTTGCTCCAGTGCTTGCCCTAATCCGACAACA
Source organism: Photorhabdus viridis (assembly GCF_040256935.1). NCBI lineage: Bacteria > Pseudomonadati > Pseudomonadota > Gammaproteobacteria > Enterobacterales > Morganellaceae > Photorhabdus > Photorhabdus viridis. The sequence goes on along the minus strand of NZ_JBEJZY010000005.1, from coordinate 63,972 downwards.
TTACCATGACCGAAAATGGTAAAAACGCCTCTGATGAATGGGTATTGTTCACCATCGACTTCCACATATTGTTGATTCAGGAATTTCACCAATGCCTGAGCGGTTGTCATTGTTGATTTGTTCATTTCACCGAGCTCCACTTTATTCCATCGTTGGCATGATAAAACTGCTGGAATGATGTTCTAACCTGATACTTTCCGGCCAACGGCTGGTAACTGTTTTCATGCGAGTGTAGAAACGAACACCATCATTGCCATGAACGTTAAGTGGACCAAAAATCGAACGTTTCCAGCCACCAAAGCTGTGGAATGCCATAGGTACCGGAATTGGGACATTAATGCCGACCATCCCGGCCTGTACATCTTCGCTGAATTGGCGGGCGGTTTCTCCATCGCAGGTGAATATGGCGGTCCCGTTACCATACTGATGGTGATTAATTAACGTTAGTGCGGTGGCATAATCAGGTACACGAACAATGGCTAGGACTGGGCCGAAAATCTCTTCCTGATATATTTTCATCTCTGGCGTGACGTTATCAAACAGCGTCGGGCCGATAAAATAACCATTTTCATAACCGGGAACGTTGAGTTGACGGCCATCGATCAATAGGCTGGCCCCCTGTTTTTCGCCACTGGCGATATAGTCACAGATTTTGTCTTTGTGCTGGGCTGAGATAACCGGGCCCATATCATTCTCTTTGCCTTCAATCATACCGGGGCCGATAGACATTTTGCTGATTTGTTGATGCAGTTTTGCAATCAGGGCATCAGCCGTTTCATCCCCAACCGCCAATACAACAGACAGTGCCATGCAACGTTCACCTGCTGCTCCAAAAGCCGCGCCCATAATTGCGTTACAAGTTATATCAAGATCAGCATCCGGCATAAGAATACAGTGGTTTTTTGCCCCTCCCAGCGCCTGACAGCGTTTCCCATGTGCAGAAGCGGTCGTATAGATGTATTCGGCAATGGGGGTAGAACCTACAAAGCTAACGGCCTGTACTCTCGGATCAGTCAGCAGGACATCGACTGTCTCTTTATCACCGTTGACAACATTAAATACACCATCGGGTAAACCGGCTTGTTTAAGCAGCAGAGCTAATTCAACAGCAACAGACGGATCTTTTTCTGAAGGCTTCAATACGAAAGTGTTCCCTGTCGCCAGCGCGATGGGAAACATCCACATAGGAACCATTGCCGGGAAGTTGAAAGGGGTAATACCGGCGCAAACACCCAAAGGCTGCATCAATGAGTGGCTATCGACGCCTGTTCCGGTATTCGCGGAATGTTCACCTTTTTGCAAATGAGGAATGCCGCAGGCAAATTCAACAACTTCCAGGCCACGGGTTAGTTCACCGATGGCATCTGAGTAGATTTTTCCATGTTCTTCTGAAATCAAGCGCGCTAATTTGTCTATATTGGCTTCCAGCAATGTTTTGAACTGGAACATCACACGGGCGCGTTTAAGCGGTGAAATTTTAGACCATCCGCGGTAAGCCTGATGAGCAATTTCAATTGCCTGTTCAACTTCATCGGCTGTGCTTAGTGCTACCTGACGTATCTGTTTTCCCGTTGCTGGATTGAAAACAGGAGAAAAACGAGGGCTGTGACTAGAGATGAGTTGCCCGCTAACATAATTCTTTACTTGTTCCATTCTGAGCCTCTCTTACCGATTTTAATGTTTGTACTGAATTAGAAACCTTAGTAATAGATATATGGAATATTTATTTCATTTTCAATCACATCTGGAACAATAAGCGATTAGTGTGATCGGAGTAATGTTTATGAATAACAGGTAATTAGGTGACTAATTAGTTGTTAATCAATATTATGACAATAATAAATCATTGTAATTAATAGATTATTTATTTCATTTCCAACTATAAAAATGAAATATGATTCATCTTATAGGGTAAAACTATTACAATTACCGGCAACAAATTTTATGGGGGATTTATGTCTGTAGCATTGAATTTGAGTGAATTTCAAGAACAAGTTCGTTCACGCTATAGTGAATTGAGTAAACGCTTGCAACAAGTAGCCCGATATGTACTGGATAATACTAATAGTGTGGCTTTTGATACTGTTGCTGTGATAGCCAGAGAAGCTGATGTTCCTCCATCAACACTAATTCGTTTCGCTAATGCGTTTAATTTCAGTGGCTTTAATGAAATGAAACAGCTATTTCGTGTGCATATGGTAGAAGAAACTGCCAGTTATACAGACAGAGCCAGATTATTCAGGGAATTGGATGGTGAGCAGGAGCCGCTGGAAGATCCACAACATATTTTGCAGGAATTTGCCCGTTCTAATGTGCAGGCTATGCAACAGCTGGCTACCCGAACAGCCCCTGAAGATTTAAAAAACGCGGTAGATTTATTGGCTCAGGCTAAGAATATCTACATTATTGGGCTGCGCCGTTCTTTCAGTGTGGCTGTTTATCTTTCTTATGCATTGAGTCATCTGGAATGCCGTCCATTATTAGTGAATGGTTTGGGGGGGATGTTCAGGGAGCAGATTAACTTAATTGGGCAAGAAGATGTTGTCGTTTCAATTAGTTTTACTCCTTATGCAGAAGAAACGCTGATGATCAGTGAGAGGGCGGCGAAGGCAGGGGCAAAACAGATAGTGATTACTGATAGTCAGATTAGCCCTCTTGCCAGTTTCAGTGATGTCTGTTTTGTGGTTAAAGAAGCGCAGGTGGATGCATTTCGTTCCCTGTCTGCAACGTTGTGTTTAGTGCAATCTTTGGCAGTTGCTCTGGCTTATCGGCAAGGAAACACTATTTAATTGTGAAATGATAATTTTGTATTCCTGATGAACATGTTAATGATTATTAACCCGCAGATACCTGCGGGTTAATTTCTACCAGGTTAGTATAAAAATCCCAGTTTAAATAAAATGTAAACCTGATATTGATAACTGACTTTTTATACGTAAATGTTGTTGATTCCTATTAACAATAATTATTTAATAATTGTTTGGAGTTATGGTTTTAATGAGGGATCACATGATGATTAAAGGATCGCGTTACGTTTTTGTCATTTTATCTGCAATTTCTTTCCAGGCATTTGCTTTAAATTTCCATTATAAAAGTGATATTCCGGCAGACGATAAGCCATCGGCAGAATATATGAAGCAGAGAGAAAATCTTGAGTCCAATCATTTGAATGTGGATAAGCTTACTGCGGATAATGAACTGGTGAAAAAATGGGAACAGGGAAAACAGGCTGAAGAAACAAAAAGATATGCTGAACATTGGCAGAATAATGAACGATTTAATTATGGGGTCAATGGAGGATTGAACCATGGGTTCAATGATTCAATCCTGCGGGATATTGAGCGAGCTAATCGAATTGAACAGAACGGGGGAATGACCAGAGGTAACTTTTTTGATAGGAAATGATCACTATTCAACGCTATTTGAATAGTAAATTGAATGAATTACCGGAAAAAGCAGCTTGTCGATAATTGTTGACAGCCTTTCGAAAGAATTTCCTCTACGGTCATGTGAATATAATGATTTCATACTGAGTGGAGAAAGACATGGAACAGATCGAATGGGCTGATTTTGAAAAAGTCGACATGCGGGTTGGCACAATTATTTCGGCAGGATTGAATGCCAAAGCCAGCAAACCTGCTTATAAATTACAAATTGATCTCGGTGAACTGGGCGTTAGAAATTCAAGCGCTCAGATAACCGCACACTACACACCTGAGCAATTAATCGGCCGTCAGGTTCTTTGTGTGTGTAATTTTCCACCAAAGCGGATCGCGGGCGTCAAATCAGAGGTATTATTAACCGGCAGTGTCGATGAAAATGGTGCGGTGGTGATCGCAGAATTTACTCTTCCTGTCCCGAATGGTCATAAGTTGTTGTAAATAACGCTATTTTGTTGTCGAATGATTGGAGTGTGTTTTAATCAGCGACAATAAATATGTCTCATCAATTACCTTCATTACATTTACGCCGGTATTCAGCTGAAACTATTAGCCATAGCCATCAGGGGTTATGGCAGTTTGTTTTTGGCTATAACGGGCAGTTGGAATTAAATGTAGAAGGGCAGCAAGGTGTTGTTAATTTCGGAAATGTTGCCATGATTCCACCGGATGCGAAGCATAGTTTTTCTGCTAAGGGTGAAAATCAGCAATTAGTGTTGGAATTACCTTCAGCACTGTTTGGGCAATTATATAGTGATTCTTTCTGGCAACCATTACCTGCATCTGCCCTTGCTCTTATTAAATGGCTGCACGATTACCCACAGCTACCCGCTAGCCATGCCGATGTTGCCCGTTTACTACTGGCTCAGTTACCACAAATCAGCTCGCCTTCAGCCCTGGTAGCAAAATTACATCAGGGGCTTGCCGGGCGTTTGCATGAAAAAATGACGGTGGTGGATATGGCCGATATTTGCGCGGTATCTCCCAGCACGTTGCACCGCAAACTTTTTATTGCAACTGGCATGAGCCCAATGGCTTATTTGAAAACATGCCGGATGAAACTTGCTTATAATTTATTGGTTAACAGTTATAAACCTTTGACTGATATTGCTTTTCTTTCCGGCTATGCTTCCCAGTCAGCTTTTACCTTTGCATTTAGTCAGCATTATGGCTGCACACCAGCCAGGCTGCGTAAGACAAAATGATATTTTCAGAATTTTATGACTTGATGCACAACGATATTGTGCGTAAAATACAGACAACGAGGATGTTATGGCGATTGAATTCAGGGATAGGTGGTTAGAAAGGTTTTATGAACAAGATTTACCACACAAATGTATACCTGTTTCTCTACAGAGCGCTTTATACAGGAAACTGCAAATTCTGGATGCTTCGGTTAAAGAAGCCGATTTAAGAATCCCTCCGGGAAACCATTTTGAACATTTAAATGGTTATTTAAGGGGATGGTGCTCAATAAGAGTAAACAGGCAATACAGGCTTATTTTTCAATGGATTGATGGTATTGCAGTTGATACATATCTGGATCCTCATAACTATTAAACTGAGGGAAATAAATAATGAGAAATACAAAACGTCGTCCTGCAACTGTGGGTGACATATTGGTGAGTGAGTTTCTGGAGCCTCTTAATATTGAAATTAATGTATTGGCTGAAGCTATGGGCGTTCATCGCAATACGTTAAGCAGAATTGTGCATGATAAAGGCGCGTTGACTGTTCCTATGGCAATTAAGTTGGCTGCGGCCTTGGGGAATTCTGCTGAGTTTTGGCTTAATATTCAGCATGCCGTTGAACTGTGGGATGTACGTAATCATGCATATCAGACGGAATCACTGAATGTAAAACAGATAGTTAAGCCATCAATCATAACGGCAGTGCACTGATGGATTTGTTGTTAAGAGCATAAAGCCATCTGAATCATAAGATGGCTTTATGCTGACTATCGATATTATTGAGTTTTCACTTCTGATTTATCGGCATTATTAAGCAGGCGGCGAATGGGGACAATTAACACCATCAGCACTGCTGCACAAATAACCAGAGCCAGAGAGACGCGGGAGAACAGATCAGGCAGGCTGTCCAGTTGATCTGCTCGAACATGCCCACCAATCAGACCAGCAGCCAGATTACCCAGTGCATTTGCGCAGAACCACAAGCCCATTACCTGACCACGCATTCGGGATGGCGCCAGCAGCGTCACAGTGGCAAGGCCAATTGGGCTAAGGCACAGCTCGCCGAGTGTCAGAAACAGAGAACTTGATACCAGCCAGAAAGGAGAAACGGTTTCACCTGTTGCCAGCACATTTTGCGCAGCCAGAATCATCACGCCAAAGCCACCGGCAGCGAACAGAATACCAATAATGAATTTACTGATACTGCTCGGGTTGATGTTGTTTTTTGCCAATCTGGGCCAGAACCAACTGAATACGGGGGCTAGCAGGATAATAAACAGTGCATTAATTGATTGGAACCATACTGTCGGGATCTCAAACCCCATCACTATACGGTTAGTATAATCATTGGCGAACAGGTTGAATGACGTTGGCGTTTGCTCGTATGCAGACCAGAAGAATGCAGCAGATATCAGCAGGATAAAACAGACCAGCAGGCGCGAGCGGTCACTACTGCTTAAGCCGGCAAACAGGAACAAATAGGCAAAGTAAAGTATTACACAGGATGAGATCACATAGACCATTGTGCTGGCTACGGCTACCGGATTGAATGGAATGACGCCAAGGATTAGCAGAGCAATAATGGCAATGATAGCGATAACAGCAGTAAAGACCCATTTTCCGACGTTTTTACGCTTCACTGTAGGGTGGTCCCAGCTTGAATCTAAACCACCTTCTTTATCATATTGGCGCATCAAAGGGATCGCGTAGAAACGGAATATCAATAGGGCAACCAGCATCCCCAATCCTCCGATACCAAAACCCCAATGCCAGCCATAGTCACGAACCAGCAAGCCTGTAATCAGAGGAGCAATGAAGGAACCGATATTGATTCCCATATAAAATAGGGAAAAACCGCCATCACGACGTGGATCATCTTTTTTATACAGTGTTCCGACCATAACGGTGACACAGGTTTTAAACAGTCCTGTACCTAATACGATCAGTAATAAGCCAATAAAGAACAAATAATGACTTAAAAAAGCAGAGAGAGCGATAGACAGATGCCCTAATGCAATAATGATCGAACCATACCAGACGGCTTGACGTTGACCCAACCAGTTATCCGCCAGCCAGCCGCCGGGCAGGGCTGTCAGATAAACACTGCCGGCAAAAATACCGACGATAGCAGAGGCTTGTTCACGGGGAATACCCATACCTCCATCATAGATGGATGCTGCCATAAACAAGATTAATAGCGGGCGAATGCCGTAGTAAGAGAAGCGTTCCCACATTTCGGTGAAAAACAGGGAGCTTAATGGATAAGGATGTCCGAAAAAGGTTCGGTTTTTTGTGTTGTTAATGGAGGATTGCATCTAAGTTTTCCTATAATACTGCACTCCAGGAGTGTCGTGCGTGCAACAAATCAAGCTTTTAAAAAGCGCTTTTAGCTTTGGTTTAGAGTAAACCAAAAAGCTACGTTTTTTTATTAAGTGACGTCCTGTCTTATTAATATATCTTTAACATACTTTTCGGCTAATTTTATTAACAAACTGGATATCTCTTACTTTATATTCCATTTTTCATAGCAAAGTTCGACAGAAATCCCATTTCTTATCACTGGTTGATTAAAGTGATGATGGGGACTATTGACTTATTTATGTTTTTCATGTTTCTGTAAATAAAAATATTTTAGAGTAACGAATTAAGTAATAGCTATGAAATATCAATAATCTTTTCAGAAGCCAGATATTGAGGGTGATAATGAAAGGTAAAAAAGTACAGTTGTTTGATTGTTAGCTTTGTGTTTATTTAGCTACTTTAGTTTTTATCTTTTATATGAAAATTGGTAATAAATCAGATTAAAAGGTATAACGTTAATATTGGAATAAAATAATGGATTATTAATCTGTGTGTGAAAGTCATTATGGCCGTTTCTTGGATAAAGAAACAGCCGTTAATGATATTTAATGGACTTTGTCAGCCTGCCCGTACAAAGAAGGATGACCATCAGGACGAGTTTTAAAGCGACGATGTAGCCACATATATTGATCAGGAGCTTGTAAGATCTCCTGTTCTACGACTTTATTCATAAAAGCCGCTGCTTTCACTTCATCGTCTTTAGGGAATCCGTTTACCGCGGGTTGAATAATTAATTCATAACCTTTTCCGTCAGGTAGACGGCGGGGGGTAAATGGGATCATTGCCGGATCAGAAAGACGCACAAGTATAGAGGTGCCTGTAGTTGTTGCGACATGTTCTACCGCAAATAGCGGCGCGAATACGCTGTTTCGTGGGCCGTAATCATGATCGGGCGCGTACCAGACGATTTCACCATTTTTCAGGCAGCGGATCATGCCTTTGACATCTTTCCTATCCAGCATACATTTGTTGGAGCGCAGTCGTCCCCATGTTTGTAACCAATCCATAACCGGATTATCATTTGGGCGATAAACACCAATTCCCGGATTGAGTAAACCGAGAATTCGGGCGCCCAGTTCCAGCGTCAGGAAATGAATACCGATCACAATAATTCCTTGTTCGCGAGCCTGGATTTTCTGGATATTTTCCCTTCCGGTAACTTTAAACCAGCGTTCCACCCGCCAGTCGGGCCAAAACCAGGCCATACCAGTTTCAAATACTCCCATTCCGACGGATTCGAAGTTTTTTATTAGCAGCTCATTGCGTTTTTCCTGGGGCATATCGGGAAAACATAGCTCAAGATTTCTTTCAGCAACTCTGGCGCGTTTTTTCAGAAAGCGCATGGAGAATCTGCCCAGACGGGTGCCTATCCAATAAATAATGGGATAGGGGAGCAGAACCAGCAAGTAAAGCAGGCTGATACCAAACCAGGTAAGCCAATAACGGGGATGAAGCAGTGAGCGTTGAAAAGAAGGTGCGTGTATCATGGATTCTCAGGTTATTTATGGTTCCAAATAAGATGGACAAAACAATTCGCCTATTGTGACACTTTTTGCTGGGATATCGAAGTTTTCAGATATGAAATGTTTAGGATATCGATTGTAAGTCATGTTCTGGCCGGTTCTACTAAACTGCCTGCTGCTTTCTTTCGTCAATATGTGGTGTCTTTGTCTGTTTTCCAGAAGCTATTTACAATTCACATGGATAATATTACTGTTTGTATAAACAGTGTTGTTTGTGGAGGGAAAAACTATGCATGTAGAAGTGACTATCGATAAATCTAAGAAGCTGCCAAAAGGTGCTGTCCCTGCTCTTGCTGTAGAACTGGATAACCGTCTTAAACGCCGTTGGCCTGAGGTTAAAACCAATGTGAAGTTAGCAAGTAGTGACGGGCTATCTGTCCGTGGCGGTACTCCCGATGATAGGAAAGCCGTTGAGGAAATTCTGCAAGAGACATGGGAAAGTGCTGATGATTGGTTCCAGCCCTGAATGAGGGTTAAGTTAAACTACAGCCAGTTAAACCAGTAGTTGCCAGCAATCTGAGGTGTTTATCCTATAGTTTGTGATGTGAGGGATTTCATAATCAGTCAATGGGAGGCGAAGACCTCCCATTTTATTATTGATTTCCTGTTACCGTGTTACAAATTACTACTCGTTGAAAATCATTTTCGTTATCATACGCGCTTGGTGGCGGAGGCCATCACTTATACATCGAATCTTATGACTTGAAATTCAGGAAAGTACACCATGCCAGTGTTACATAACCGCATTTCTAATAAAGAGTTGAAAGCACGTATGCTGGCGGAGACTCAGCCTCGTACTACCATCTCTTTTTATAAATATTTTAATATCTTAGATCCTCTGGCTTTCCGTAACAGCCTGTATCAACAATTTACTGAGTTTTCAGTATTTGGCCGGGTTTATATTGCCAAAGAAGGGATCAATGCACAGATAAGTTTACCAACTCATCGTCTGGAAGCATTCAAAGCTTTATTGTATGGCGTTGATCCTGCGTTGGATAATCTCAGGTTGAATATTGCACTTGATGATGATGGAAAATCTTTCTGGGTTTTGCGTATGAAAGTGCGTGATCGTATAGTGGCTGACGGTATTGAAGATGAAACTTTTGATTCATCAAAAACCGGTGAATATCTTAAAGCAGAGCAGGTCAACCAGATGTTGGATGATCCTGAGACGCTATTTGTCGATATGCGTAATCACTATGAATATGAAGTCGGGCATTTTGAAAATGCAATTGAAATTCCTTCTGATACCTTCCGCGAACAATTGCCAATGGCAGTGGAAATGTTGCAGGATAATAAGGATAAAAACATTGTGATGTATTGCACCGGTGGTATTCGGTGTGAGAAGGCCAGTGCCTATATGTTGCACAATGGTTTTAAAAATGTATATCACGTAGAAGGCGGCGTGATCGAATATGCCCGTAAAGCCAGGGAGCAGGGATTACCAGTGCGTTTTATGGGTAAAAACTTTGTATTTGATGAGCGGATGGGAGAACGTATTTCAGATGATGTCATTGCTCATTGCCATCAATGTGGTGCGTGTTGCGATAGCCATACTAATTGTAAGAACGATGGTTGTCACCTGTTGTTTATTCAGTGCCCGGAATGTGCCGCTAAATTTGAAGGTTGTTGCAGTGAAGCATGTGGGGAAGAAGTTAGGCTGCCAGAAACGGAACAGCGTGTTCGTCGGGCTGGTCGAGAAAATGGAGCAAAAATATTTAATAAATCCCGGCATCGTCTACAGGATGGATTGAATATTACTTCATTACAGTTGACTAAATAGTATTATTAATAGCTGGCACAGAGATTGTTGTGCCAGTTTATTTATTTTTAAGATAATAACTTTTTCAGTAGAGATATTTAAATACATTGTAAATAAAACAGAGTTCAATTCTATTATGTACTTTTATTTTCTCAGTAATATGCCTTTTATGAGAATATACTGTACTATTACTGATATTTAGTTTTTGAGATATCTGGTAATTTGGAATTTCTTTCATCCAGTAATCGATGATTTTATGCTCTTGCGGACTGAAAATAGAGCAGTCCTCATCAATTGTCATTCGATGTTTCTGAATTTCCTGTAATGTTATTTTACTCAATTTATTAAGTAAATAGGGAAGGCTTTTCTTTGCTAAAATAAAAGTATTGCTTTTCAGTGCAATATGATTTTCACAGTAAGGGTAGGCGCTATTAAGGTATATGTAGATACGTGTGTTATCTATAAGAGTAATAAATTTCTGTAAATTAGAACAATAATTAGAATGGTGACAATAATGAGTCAAATTAGCTAAAACAATATCAGGAGAAAAATGAGCTACAATATCTATAGCTTCATTAATTGAAGATGAGTCAACAATTTCAATATCTTCAACATAGTCATTTTTCTTTAAAAATTCACTGATACCTGAACGGGTGTAATAGCACTTTTCAACGACTAAGATTTTCATTATTGTACGTCCCTGTTCTTGTTTGGCCGAACTCACAATAAACGTCTTATCTATTGATAGTCAACTCGGCAATTGCGATAGTTAAGCCAGCTTAATCCGAAATTATTATCTAATGGTATGGTATTACAGAGAAAATGGTTGGGGTGAATCAATGTACCTCCAGGCCGGACACCCAATTATTTGGGTGTCCGGGCTTGAGATTATTAATGCTTAGTATGATTCAGATCGCTGTATTCTGAGGATTCGATCTTTTCAATTCCTGCCTGGAGGATGTATATCAATTGCTTTGCAATGTCAGTTGTCAACCATAAGGTTCTATCTACCATGACATGTTCTGGTGTTTGATCTTGGGAGGACAAATAGTGAAGGCGTAGCATCACAGCATCATACGTATCAACGGTACTGACATCCCAACCTACAACAGGATGCGTTTGAATAACTTCATCTTTACTGCCCATAAAACCTCCTAATCAGATCACTGCATTATTTATTAATATCATTGACTAAGAGCAAACTACCTCATTCTTGAATGAGTCATTATTAGTATATGCTTTTTAGTGAAAGTAAGAAGGTTTTTTGTTAGGAATTATTGACTCATTCGCTGGTGGGTTGATAGGCCATGTAAATTAATGGGGACGATGGCTATCCCCATGTGTATGTCAGTCTGCTATTTTTACTTCCCAGCGGGCATCTTCGCCAGCCAGAAATGGAATAAGTTTTTCATTGTTGCAATCAATGTGTTCAATGACCGTGGAAGATTTGCGAGTCAATTCGACAAAGCCTTCGTTGACGGGCAGTCCGTAAAATCCAGGGCCATTAAGTGAACAGAAGGCTTCAAAATGTTGTAATGCATTCATCTCTTCAAACACGGTTGCGTAAGCAGGTAACGCGGATGGTGCGTTAAATACGCCAGCACAACCACAGGATGACTCTTTTTTGTGCAGCGCGTGAGGTGCAGAGTCTGTACCTAAGAAAAAGCGATTACAGCCACTGGCGACGGCTGCCCGCAAAGCATCCTGGTGAATATTGCGTTTCAGAATAGGCAGGCAGTACAGGTGTGGACGTATCCCACCAACCAGCATATGGTTACGGTTAAACATGAGATGCTGTGGAGTCAATGTTGCTCCCAGATTATTACCGCCTTCCAGTACATATTGTGCAGCTTCTTTGGTTGTTATGTGTTCAAACACAACTTTCAGTGCCGGGAACTGATTACGCAATGGTTCCATTACCTGTTCAATAAAGCGAGCTTCTCGATCAAAAATATCAATATGAGAAGCAGTAACTTCACCGTGTACAAGCAGAGGCATCCCTAGTTTTTCCATTATTTCTAATAATGGGAAAATATTCTTTATATCAGAGACACCGTGACTTGAATTGGTTGTGGCATTGGCAGGGTAGAGCTTACAGGCGGTAAAAATGCCTTCTTTATAACCGATTTCTATCTGAGAACTGTCAGTAGAATCAGTAAGATAACAAGTCATAAGAGGCTGGAAATTATCTCCTTCGGGGATGGCTGCCAGTATTCTGTCTCGATAGGCTTTGGCACTAGCCGCTTCTGTAATCGGCGGAAGCAGATTAGGCATGACGATAGCCCGCCCGAAATAGCGACTGGTATAAGGAACGACAGTTTTTAGCATTTCACCATCACGGAAATGAATGTGCCAGTCATCAGGGCGGCGGATTTTTATTGTATATGAGTTAGTGGTCATGAAACCGGCTCCAGTATATATGATAGGAAGGAAATATGCTGAGTTCAGCATATTCAAGCCGGGAATGGATAATAAAGCTAAAACGGTTAAATAGCTATTAATGAATGTGATATTTAGTAAAAAATTTAGCCAAATCAATAAGTTTAGGGTAGTCAGAGGTGGATTTTCTTATCAAAAAGGAAATATGAGGGTAAAACAAGAAATGAAGTTGGCTCCTCTGACTGGACTCGAACTTCATCTGTACCTCCTGTTATTAATGGGATCGTGAAAACAACTCTATTATTTACCAACATATTTACCATCATTATTGTTTTCTTATGATTAAAATATCAATTAAAAACAATTTGTTGTTGTCGTAACCATCTAACTATGAGCACCTTGCATTACTTTCACTTTCAATATGATGTTGTCGCTATTTAGGTTAAAGTAATTGATATAAAACAATTAGTTATTGTTTAGTAAATAAAGGATGTTTAGTCAAGGCGAGATTGCTCATCCTCAAGGTTACTTGTCGGTTATCACACCATTTTGAAACCCCGCTCCACTTTTTCACTTTCTCTATCATATTGAATGGGCTAACTTTTATGAAACGTGAAAGTAACTGGCAGGACAAGAACAATGACTACACAAAAGGAAATGGAAGATATCAGGGCTGCCTTATCTTGGTTTGATGTGCGCCGATATGATGGCCTGAAAGATCTCACCTTAGAACAAATTTATGCTGAGCTTGAAAGACGGATGCTTGCTTACAAAACAAGGCAGCAATGGGCTACAGCAGGCAAAAGTAATCAAATGCAGGCTATATACCATGAGGCAAAAATCCAGTGTGGCGATGCGATACTTGAATCAGAATGGATTTCAGACAATCAGAGACTGTCACATAGCTATGCTGTCAGGCCAATGACCAGAGGTTCATTGTTTAACTATGGACGGGCGATGTATCGGCTGGAAACTTCTGAGCAAACGGATCCTGTTGCAGTGAGTTCCGACTACATCTCTGAGTATCTGAAACAAGGAGGCATGAACCCTGCTAACAAGATGCTGATTGAAATTGACTTGGAACAAGCCAGCAGTGACGATCTCGCAGAACACCTGAAAGTGCTGATTGCCCTATGGCAAAAGCACCTTAAAACGGCAAAACCCCCTAAACGAACTTTTCGCTTTGGTCATAAGACCTTTCAAAGAATACTTGATTACAAAGTCATCCCTTTAATGGATTTGATCTCATGGGAACAGACCAACAACGAAGGTAAGAACATACCGTTCAACATTTTAGCTGACATCCTGCATGGTAGTGGTGGAATCAGAAGCAGTGATAACATCAAAGATACTGATTATGATTACGCGAAAAGTTATCTCGAAAATGATGAGTATTTCAAGGTTTTAAATGATTTCTATATCAAAAACAATATGTTAAAGGACTGGGAGATCACTGAAGTCATAAAATTTAACGATAAAGCCTCTGAGAAAAATAGAAAGTAAACACAAGGGATGTTCACAATCTGCGAATGTCCCTATAAATAATATCCCACCAAAAATTTTCGCGAAACTCACGGTTAGCGAACGTCCCTAGTTTATAACCAGCCAAAATCCTAGAATTATCTCCATCGAACAACACAGGAGATAAACATGGTTCAAAACAAAACAGATAAACATCCGAAACTTATTCGTTTGCCCGAAGTAATCAGAAGAACGGGATTTGGTAAAACGTGGATATATACCCTTATAAGAGCGGGTAAGTTTCCTAAACAAGTTAAAACCGGAATGCGTTCTATAGCATTTATTGAAAGTGAGATTGATGCATGGATCGAAAATATTATTCATGCATCACGTACTCAGGCAGTTTAATAGATACTGTTAATATGATGATATAAGGAGGTTTTATGTAAAATCTGAAAAAGAAGTTTGCTATTAACAACATTCCCTACCGAAATAAAATAATACAGGTTTTGTGTAGGGATATCTTCACTTAAATTATAGAAGGAAATAAACATGAATAATACAATAACTGAAACTCATGTGATAACAGTCACCAATGAATCAACCAGACTGTTTATTGTTAAAGCATTTGAAGGTTATGAGCTTTATATCAATAGTATGCAGGAATGCATGGGGGACCGATTCTTTAAAAATATTGCGGATATGAAATATATGGATGATGTTTTTGATAAAGTAATCGAAAACAGTAAGGAGGGATTTAGTCAGTTCCTGAAAAAACACAAAAGCGCAGGATCTCTAAAAGAAGTGTTTTTCGATGAGGTCAAAGTCAATCTGAGGTTTATGTATAATGTGATGTTAAACTCAGACTAATAGTTCTGTTATCTCTATTTGGCCCGGCAAGGGGCTAATAGCAACGAAAGAGAATATAAATCTGTATCTAACCATGAGGATATAAATATGAATAAAGAGCTTAAGCTGGAATCGAATAAATGTTTTTCCCATTTGATGACGATATTTTATGATCTAAGAATGCGCACTGTCATGAACGAGCGTCCTGATGAGATTGAAGCACTATGTAATGATGAAGATTTCATGGGAATGGTTTTTAAAGAATGTATCAAAAAAGCTAAATCACATTTACCATTGGTCGAGCGGCGTCACCCCGGTGCTGAAGGTGTGTCAGTAAAACTGGTTGATCTTGCTTATGTGATGGAAAGACTGAAAGCATATCATCAGGATAAAGGTTTTATGAAAGAGTCTCAAAAGTAATCCAGTTTATTTAGGCCCTGTCATCGGGCCGAATAAAAATAAAGTTAAATACATATCATATTAATATGAGGAGTTGTTATGTCAAAAAACATTGAAATTGAAAATACATCTACAGAGTTATTTTATGATCTCGCTAAACGTTCATTTGAAGCAAGCTGGAAAGTTATGCAGGATATGTGTAGTGACAGCATTTCGCATCTTGTCGATGATGCTGATTTTATGAGTGCATTTATACGGATAACGATTAATCATGTTTGTCATAACTTTGACAAGTTTACCACGCAGGAAGGCAATCAGGGAAATATTGAAGAGGTTAACTACGAGGAAGTAGCAGAACGACTTGTACGTAATGCTTGGGTGTATTGTTAATACCAAACGAGTGCTTTTTATTAAATACTAAATACCAATAAGAGAGGTTGTATATGAAGAAAGATAATCTGAGTAAAAAAGATGAAACAATGATATTCGCCATTTCAGCAACGCTAATGTTGTATGTGGACAGGATATACAATATGGCAAGTGTAGAGGATGAAAACGTTATGACTTTCGTAAAAGAGCAGGATGCAGTTGATTTTGCGCTACGAGTTCATATGTTAGAAGTTCTAAATGAGTTTGATTATTATAAAATCCTTTTTGGTACGGGGAAAGAAAAAAAGGAGTATATCGATATAGCAGAGTTATTAAAGAGGTTGATGTTTTTTCATGACTTATATATCAAGGATATGTTGATAAGAAATCTGGAATCAGGACGATCTTTTGATGATTATAGCGTATTGGACTGGAATATGGACATAAACAGATAATATCAGGAATGTTTTTCAGAGGGATGTATGAGTCAATCCAAAATGTAATACCGGAATGGATTCCGGTATTACATAATCTGACTATTTCAGTGGTTTTAATAAAATCATTCAATAAGTTCATTCTTAAATTTACCGGAATGAAAAGTAAATACTGATTCAGTCTACAATACCTTGCTGAACAGGATAGATTTTATCGGGGCATTTTCCTGCGTATCTGACTTGATGGTTTGAACTCTGCCGAAATATGAGAGAGTTGTTCAAGGCTTTGTTCAATTGAGCGCTGGAACTCAAGAGCTGCTTCAGTACGCTGTTTTATCACCAAGGCAACAATTTCTTCCTTGCTCTTCTCAATAATATTTCTTCTATAGAAACTATACGTTTCGAGCTTATCTAAGTTTTTAGAAGCAAATGCGGAAGCTTGGTTAACAGGGTTAAGTTCATCGATAAACTGTTCAAGCAATGATGTTTTTTTTCTGTCCAAGCGGCGCAGCTCAGTATGCGCTGATTTATATTTTTTATTTCGTTAACTTGCGCACCTTCCATGTGCAGACGCTTATATTCATGATAATATTCATGTATGTCAGGATATTGTTTTAATGCTTCTATTGTTTTCAGATATTCAACCAAATCACTGTTATCTGTTTTTACTTTTCTCATAAATACCTCATAAATAAAATAGTGGATATATTTATATTACGAGATGTAGAGTAAGTGTCAAACGGGACCGGGAAATAAAAGGAATAATATCCAGATGAAAACTACATTCTTTCTTCTTCATCTACATCTTCAGGATAATCATAAAAAATGTTATCTTCTGAAACAGAGTCCCAGTCAATATCTTCGTCGGGAGTAGAAAGTAAAGGTTTATCATCTTCTTTATCGATTGTTTTTTCTTCGTTGTTTGTAAATATCGTATCTTTATAAACGGTGACGAATACGTCTTCTATGCCTTCACTGGTCGTTCTCAGCGACTTCTGAACATATTCTTTCCTTGTGGCATTTAATGTTCTGTACTGGCCTTTCAGAAAGAGATTTGCGTTTATCATGGTATGCTTCCCTTCTTTGACCAGAATGCCTTTATTTATTAGCTTATTCCAGCATTTACACACGTTAGATTTGCTCATATTAAGCTCTTCTGCGAGTGCCGACTGTGATATACTGGCAATGAGGTTTCCATGCTGCATGAGTTTACATAAGCGGATCATTATTGTGTATTCTGCACCAGACATATTTTTTCCGAGCTTTTCCAGATTATCAAGAAAAGCATGAACATAGGCTATTCCCGGTTGAATATCAGAACTTCTCTCTTTTTTTACATTTACGGTTATTTTATCTTTTCTGTTTCTGTTATAAAAACTGTAAATCTCCAGTTTCTGTTTGTCTGTAAAATGATTTCTGCTTATATATTCTTCCACTTCTTCACTGCTGGAGGTCATTATTGTATTGTAATCAATGCTCATCGGTTATCCTTTTATTATTGTTATGTTTATCCTATATAATGCAAAATATATTTTTGTCAAAAATAAATATGAAAAAAGGAAAGATAATACACTTTTGTGAAATTGCGTTCACTGTTTGTCGGGGTATTTTAACTATCAAAAGTTTCCACAGAAGAAACTTTGGTTTCAGTACAGGAAACTTCGGTTTCCACAGGGGAAACTTAAATTTCCGTACAGGAAACTTTTTTCGTGAAATTTCTTTTAAATACAATTAGTTAAGCTTCATTAATACTATAATAGGTTTAATAACCTTAACGGGGAGCGTGCCGAATAAATGGCACCGTTTGATTTTCTATTTTATTCTTACTTTCCATAATGGACAGCAAGTGATTGTTTTATACAATCACAAAGCGCTGCTGGCTTTTAAGTAAATATAAAATTATTTTACCTTTTACTTCATAGCGGCTACGCCGCAATTTTTCATGGATAAATCCATCATTAACAGGGATGAACCCTGTTCAGCAATGTGATTGTTTTGGACAATCACGAAGTGCTGCTTCTGAAAATATAGTTTCCTATATATTTAAGAGAAAGTGCATATACCAAAATAGGATCTTATGTTCATAAACAGGATCTGTGCGTGTTAATATTAAAGTAGTGGAAAAAAGCGTTAACCATTAAATCCCATTTTAAATTAGCGTCAGGGCGTAGCCGTGCGGCAGCACATGAGCGTTAGCTCATAAGATAAATATTTTTTCAAAAAAGAATGGTAAACAGATAGTAATCCTATTATTCAGAATAAAATAAATTTGATTTTCATTAATGGGAAGTGGTATTTGAATATATGACAAAGAAATTAAAAAGGTAAATAATGGAAAACATAAAAATAATAAGCATCTTTTAAACAAACGAAAAAATACCCTTCATAACATGTATCGCAAACGATATGGAATTAAATAGAGACGGAATAAAACGCATACTGGAAAGTGGTCAAAGCATCTGTATTAAAGATTACGATTATTACTTCCTGTCAGAGGCTGACGCCGATTTGGACAGAGAACGAATGATAAACAGCTACAGAAGATTGTTTTCTGAACTAAGCGGGGTAAATGAAGTGACAGTAAATTCAATAATGCCCTGAACTTAATGTCCCGTTTATAAATTTTCCCTTTAAATCTAAATAACAAATCAGTTGGTATTACACTAACTAAACCATTTAGATGACAAGGATAAAGAAATGGATCGTCAATGTACGAATAAACTGACCTAAAGCAGCATAGTAAATCTTTCTTACTGCTTCATTCTTAAATTTCTCGGAAGTTCATATCAAAAGTAACCAGACATTCTGTGCGACCACAGATAAATATAGAAATACGTTTAAAGTGATGTATTTTTGTTATATTTGTTTATTATGATTTTAATTTCTTCTTTATCTTCTTCAGCTAATCTATCAAAGTTAATCACGACTGAGGCAAGTTGATCGTTTTCGACATAGAAATATGCCAATGGTACATTTAGCGTTTCTGCCAACTTCTGTGCAGTATGGATATCCGCTTCATGTACACCTTTTTCGTATCGGTTGATGCGAGTACTTGCTACAAATTCATCGATCCCGGCAGCGATACCCAGCTTTTTTTGAGATAAACCAGCTGCAAGCCGCGCTTCTTTTAAACGCTTACAAAAGATGTCTCTATGGGATTCTCGCTGGGTCATAAGCACTCTCATCATTAAGAGCTACGAGAATCGTAGTTTTTCCTTGTTTTCGATACTACGTTTAACGTAGTATCTGCCGATGATGATGTATTGGTCTATCGATACCGCAAATTTGAATAGTGTCTGATGCCATCAGTGACTGACGGCTGAACCGTTCATAAGTGTCATTACTTGGACCAGTACAAGTGGCTTTTTATTCGTTATCACTGATGGGATATGAAAATGAAGAAGATCCTTCTTATGGCGGGTGCTGCACTGGTTCTGGCGGGATGTGGCGAAAAAGGTGACTTTGAGAAAGCGATCAACGCGAAGATTGGTCAATCGAAAACCTGTTTCTCACTGAGAAACAACAATGTCACATTCCCTGTCCAGCTCTCCAAACCGCGATTTGATGAAACAGGGACTGGAACAGGGTCTGTAATCCTTGACGGCCTCGTAGAGCAGGGCTTAATGGCCTTTGTTAAAGGCTGGGATAACAATACGCTTGGGATAACAGATGAAGGTAAACAAGCCAAAATCTGGGATGCCAAAGAAGGTGTTTGTGTTGGTCGCCGCGTTGTTGATGAAGTGAAGGAATGGACCGAGCCGGGCAACGGTAATCAGAAAGTTGTTCGCGTCACCTATACGTGGAAATTAACTGATGTTCCATCATGGGTGGACAAAAGTGCGTTCTCTGGCGTGAAAGGAATGAACGGACCTGCTGATGGTGCCATGAATCTTGTTAAAACCAGCAATGGCTGGAAAGCGATCTAAGGGATCTATCATGGAAAACAAAACTATCCAGTGTCCGTTTTGCCTGAAAGAAAGCCAGAGAGGCGTCCATGTCTGCACTGGCTGCATGGCAACTGTTTTATATGGAACCTACCCCGGCTGGTATGCTTCCGTTGTTATATTATTGACCTTCGGCCTGTCTATACTGATCGGAATGTCTACAGGCATGGCGGGAGCTACTATCAGCCTACCAATCATTGCGGCTGTTGGGTTTGTCGCAGGTAAGGCAATTTTCTCTGATAATGTTGTGTTCAGAAGAAGAATGTAAATGAACCTTTAAATTTAAACCACATTTTGACATGAAATGTGGTTTATTTATATGGTGGTAATGAAATTTGCATATGATATTTGTGCATGGTAAATGAATATATACTTTGCTTTTTCTATTTATTAAATGGAGTTGCAGGAGGTTAAACAACAAGAAGGATTAAGAAATGAATAAACGTGCAATTAAAAAAGATGAATGTGAACTCTATAACCAGCTATGTGAAGATGATTTTTTGTCGCCACTGGTGTATGCTGGGGAAATTATAATACTTAAAAAAGATGGTTATTCGTTTGCTATTCACAAGAGAACAGGTGTAATCATAAGATTTAAATCTATTGCAAAGTCTAATAACAAAATCAGTCAAATAACAATACTAGAATCAGGTTGTATTTCGTATATAATGAAAGCGCTCTCTACTGAGGGTATGGCTATCGGGATAAGTAAGTACAGAGACTTGATCTTACTTTTAAATCGAATTTTACAAGGAACCGAAATGATACAAACAGAAGATAACATTAACCAGTTCAGAAACTGTACTGCTGTTGTATTGAGTATACTCTATCAAAATTTTCCCAATCCAGTAGAAATCGATACTTTCTTCATTGAAGGTGAAGGTCTAAAAAAGAAAAGAGAGTGCTGGTCAATTATGACGATGAAGTAAGTTCATGGAACAAAAACGGACATACGTCTGAAAACAATCCGGTGAAAGAAACCATTATCGTATACAAAAATACAATCAAGTTTCTTTATGACGAAGGCTATATACGCTGCTCAGAACCTGATTTAGGACCGGGGCTGCGTAAATTTTATGATTGTGTTTTAACTTCGAAAGGACTGGCTGCTCTTGGGAAAATAGATGTCGAAAGAAAAGTAAGCTGGGGTGAAAAGATACATACTGCGTTGAAGGAAAATAAATATACTGTGATTCAGGGGGTCGCTCAAAAGTTTACCTGATTACCATCGAATCTCAGCTAGCTTGAGTAAATACTCAGGTATAGGTGCTGCCCGGATACATGAATAAATAAGCTGTTCGAATGTTTTTTTAAGGTTAAAGCGCCAATTGAACTTGAAACAGAATTCGGCAAGATAACGAGGTAAATACTTTTTGCTAATCGAATGATATGTTCCGCGTATCGAATTTTTTACATTACTTATCATTGTGTTAACCCACTGAAAATAAGGAAACTTAACACTCTGCGCTCCCCCGCCGGTAACGAGGGGCAAATGGAAAGTCCCGGCTTGCTCAATCCCCCGAAAGCAAGCTAATCCATCTGAAATAACAAGAGATTCTGGTTTGAGATGCACTTTAGCCCAACGGGTCAGTTCCTCGGTCTTAAACCCTTTCACAACGCTGAAACGCATGAACATAGGGTGGCCCTTTTCATTCATTGAAACTGCCGCAACGAAAGGGCATTTCCCTTTTGCCCCTCGCCCTCGGGGGCCATGCTGAGCCCCTCCCCAGTATGCGTCGTCAAGCTGAATAAACCCGCCGAGAGGCTTTTCGTCATCCCGTTCTTTCATTGCTTTCATTAGCTTGTGTTTCATACGCCATGCCGCGTTGTAGGAAATGCCCAGTTGACGTGACAATTCAAGTGCAGAAATCCCATTTTTCTCCTGAGTCATGAGATAAATCGCCAAAAACCACACAGTTAAAGGTAATTTTGACGCAGAAAACAATGTGCCGGCCGTCAAAGATGTTTGATGATGGCATTGATTGCACTGATAAAGGAGACGAGATTTTAACTGGCAATACTTATCATGCCCACAATGAGGGCAGTGATACCCCGTAGGCCAGCGCATATCGAACACCTGTTTTTGGCATTGTTCTTCATGACCATATAATGAAATAAACTCATGAATAGAAATGCCTTTTTGGAATTGAATCTGATTTTTAGCCATTTTCATTTACCTCCACACAGACTTATTTTAAGTATACGCCTATGGGAGCTGAATTTAAGTGATAATCAGGATAACTTATATGGTTTTCGATTTGTTTTAAAAAAAACATCAGGCGGAGTAAATTTAAATAAAAAATATCCTCTTGGACATAACTTTCTGTAAAGATCTTTTTTCAATGAATAATAATTGAGTATAGATTTGATAGCTGGATAAATTTTTTCTAACATTCCAAATAAATCTTCTATTATATTGTCTCGTTCACCTTGCAACCATATTGTGTGTCTGAAATTGGTGCCACAAATTTTCTTAATATTTAAAGGGACATAGCGTTTTAAAACTTGGTCCCTTGATGCCTCTTTTTTAACAAAACCCCATACTGTTTCTTTACCTCCAGCTTCTTTAGAAGTGAAAGATCTAAGATAAGTTGCTGGTAAATAATGTTGATATATCTGAAATGACCCCTTTCCCATATAATTATTCCTTTTTGAAGTAGAACATTACCCATATTAGATGAATTAGATTATATATAATTGAAAGTGTCAATAAAAACCTATATGGCAAAACTTCTTCTAGCGAACTTAACCGCGCTGTCTAGATGGCCTCATTCGTAGGGCTTTGTTGGAATGTGACATAGATGGATCGAAACTCATGCTGTGATCCACCTCCGGCTTTTCGCTTTTCAGACGGCTTGAGAAACGGCTGATCCCATCCGGTGTTGGCTCGTAGTCATCTTGGTTAAACTTAGCTCGTTTCTCATATTCAGCGCGTGGAATAGGTTGGCCTAATACTTCATCAAAGACATAGTTTTCAGCAATACGTTTATCATGTTCTTCACTGATAATATCAACTTTAGTTTTATCTGTTTTAGCCCATATAAATTTACCCCTGATAAAATCAACCAAAAGGACTGTAAAGCGTTTAAAGATATTATCCTGACGCAGAATAGCCTTTTTCCTCTTAACACGTTCAGGGTCGCTTCTGGATACCCTATTTGGTATTTTAGAGGCGGGTGTTTTCAGAATAGTATTTTTTCCAGAATCAGAAATACTGACCAATGGTTTCTTACCAGCAACAACCTTACTGACTTTGGATTTATCACGATAGGATTTAACGTCACGCATACGAGTATGAGGTGCCGGGGCTACCAGCACAGGTCTTTGCGGTTCACTGGAAGAAGAACCGGAGCGTGTTTTAGGTAATACAATCTCTTCTGGTTCAGCAAGATGTGTAATCGTAAAGCTTCTGACATCAACGACGATTTCAAGGTCAAGTTCGCTGAAGATCTTATAGACTTCAACCGCTTCCTGCTTCGCTGCGTCACGAACAGCCTGTTCTGAGGTTCTTTGTTCCTGAGCAGCTTTACTACGCCATTTAGCACTATGGATACGTTTCATTGGGAGACGGTTTGTTTCAACGGCTTTGGCAAGCCATAGTGCTTTTTCTTCATTATCCAGAGCAACCGCCGCTTTTTCTAATGCCTCTTCGTGCTGGGCCTGAAGGGAACGATGATCAATACGTTCTGATGAGCCAGCAGCAGCAAGATAGCTGTTAGCCATCGTTGCCCATGATTCACGCCAGAGCATAGACATTTTTCTGTCGTTCCAGCTTCTTTCTTTTTTGGCAAAACCTTCCGGGCCTATGGTTTTTAATGTCAACATAACGTGAGCATGTGGGTTGTCGCTATCGAGATCATGAAAAGCGATATCGGCAATCATGCCTTTCTCAACGAAATTTTTCTGACAATATTCAAGAACAAGTTTTTTTTTGTTATCATTATTTAACTGAGCAGGGATAGCAACGTCGAAATAACGAGATGTTTGACCATTACTTTGACGCTCAACTCTTTCAACTTCATTCCACAATGCTGTAGAGTCTTTTATGATGTGTTCAGGAGCATTAGTGGGAGCTAATATGAAATGCCCGTACAAATCAGTACGGCGACTATAATCATAGGTATCACCTGTTCTTTCATCTGTGATTCTGCAACGAGCATGATAGGCAGCTTTCGCAACGGAAGATTTGCCCTCACTTCGTTTCACAATTTTAAAATCAAGATGAAAAATAGCCATACAATAAAAACAACCTCAATATAAATTTAAATATCAAACCAAAATATAAATCTCCAATGCGACTATGCTGGTTTTAGTTTTTCGTAAGAAAAACTCTGGTGTTGACGTTGACCTAGGTTTTGCTTTTAGCCTGCGGCAGGCAACCGTCGGTAGACCCCACACGCTCACGAAGTGAGTGTATAGGTGGGCATTGCTTTATTTTTATATCTCCTGACGGAGCTAAAAAATAACAACAATGTATAAAGTTTTTCTATAGTTAAATAATAACGCTAGTTTTAATGTCTGTGAAATTAACAGGGCAGAAATCGGATAAACGGTTGAGGTACAGTAATTATATTGAATGTTAGGGTTTTAGAGAGCGCCCGCGAGGGCAAAAGTAGTGTTTTCCTCCCGCCGTAAGGCGGGAAAGCGTAAATCAGATGAAATTGTGAAAATATTAGATGCTTTTTTGTGTTGCACAATTCACAGGTTAAGGCCCAAAATCAGAGTTTAAAAACAACAGGTGAAATTAGTTTCATTGATTTGATAAAATAAGTAACGGGGAGAGTATCAGACATTTAATGTTAGTGGTTGCACTCATTTGTGTTGCATTTTTTATTTTGAGCTTGCTGGCATCATATTTTTAAAACCAAAACACCATTCTTTCGGGATAAATCCCATCATTAATAGGGCAGCATGTTCAGCAGCTGGTTGTTTACAACAACATACAGTGCTGTTTAACATATCATGGTCATATTATTTGACCTTTTCTTTTTTTAATTGTATTGCAAAGTGTAATCATTAAATAACAAAAGGAAAAACAAATGACAAATAAATACATTAACTTCATGGGTTTGGATTTCAATAAGATATCAGAAATGAAAAAATCGTACACTGGATTTGAAAAACGAATACAAATCAACAATGATGACTTTGATGATGAGCTATTCTATTTTTGTTGCTTTATGGATTACTTTCTTGAGCGCCATGACAGCATATCTTTCCCGGCTTATTATAAATTTTGCGTGTCTCTGGATGCTTACCTGTATTCACTTATGTATCTCGAAGAAAACACCTCAATGACGAACTTAATCGGTTTCTTCCCCGGCAAGTTGTTCTGGCATACCGTTGATAATGGGAATGATGATGTTTTTTATATACTTCTTTCATTTTATATGAATGAATGGAAAAAAGGGAAGCGTTCTGATGAGTAAACAGGGTGATATTGAAAGCAGGAAACCACGAACAGAAAAAACAATTAAACAAAAAATAGCTTCGGCACAGATGCATCTGAATCGACTTAAGTATAAAGAAAAATCTCTGACTAAGAGTGCTGAAACACGGCTGAAGATTATTTTAGGTGCAGAAGTGGCTAAAGCTGTTGGGTGTAAAGTAGAAGATGTCGATAAGGAATTTGTATTGGGAATGTTATTGCAGGCTTCGAATATTAATGCGGAGGCTAAAGCAAGGATTAAATTACGAGGGAAAAGATTTCTTGAAGATATGGTGGGAAGGCAGGAATAATATTATTTGTAGTCGGTGGTTATAATATTATATAAAATATATTTGACAATCGATATTAAATATTATATTTAATAAATGTTCCTTGTGAACATTCACGTCATGAAGTGTCTGATTGCCCCATATATGGGGAGTGGTTTGCAGCCCATTGGGCTGATTGAGTAGCCCCAAGTATGGGGATATATATTCTCTCCAATGGAGAGTTCCCCTTTAGGGAAAACAAAGGGCCGTATGGCCCTTTTGCTTGTGTATTTGTCTAATTAATCACAGCTTACTTCACTTAGTTCATTGGCTATGAACATAAACTCTGCACGATGATTTTTATCTTTAGATATGTATATTTTACCGCCTACATCAGCAATAATAAATAGTTTTATCTTGCTTTTGTCTTTCTGTATTATAATCAGCCTTTCAGGTATGGAGTATTTCACCAGATCCTTTTCGTAATAACATTGATTAACATAACCTAGCCCGATCATATTCGCTATTTTTTCTGAGACACCTGTTGAAAATGCTGTTGAAATATAAAAAACAATAAGCAAGGAGAAAAAAACGTAACACCATATCCTATTCTTTTGATCTCGATTACGTTGATGTATGTCTGCTAATCCAACAATCGCCAATGTAACGACAATAACAAATATTGAAAGGGCTTGAATAATACTAATAAGAGAAAAATTTGTTTCTATATTAAAGTTCAGTGTAATGGAAAGAAATCCAAACATAGCAATGCTTATTGCTAATAATAATGCCGTATATAAAAATAATTTTAATGTGACGGCTATTTTTTTATAATGAAAGGGTTTTGTTACCGCTAAAAAATGAAGAGTAAGTACAATTATAACAACTAATAAAACTCCGATATAAAAATGATAAAATGCGAATGAAGAAGCTACTCCACATGATGTGAAGTATAATAAATATATCAATTTTCTTCTTTTTATCCCCTTTATCTTTTCTTTGGCTAAGATATCATAATAGAGGCATCGGGCAATCGCTGGAGATAAGTTGAATGATATTAAAAAACAACCAACAATAAAAAGTATTATAAAAAAAGATAATGCACCTGTACTGATGAGTAAATTTGATTGTATCAGATCAATAAACTTTACACCGTGGGTACGTGCATAGCTAAAGAGGAACCATGCTCCTGAAAACGTACACATAAAAATTATTAGAGTTATGATTTTTTCTGTGTTTTTTAATCCCAAGATAAATTGTTGTTTTATGTTTTTTAACACTTTGTTATCCTTTTCATGGGTTTTATCTGGCAGGGATCTTTTCTTCGATTGACAGTTAATCTATGCTTTGAAGAAACAATTGTCGCAATGGTGTTTCTTTAATGACAATATCACCTTTCACAGTCAAAATACTTCTTTCGATTAAAGGTCGTAGAACCTCAAGGATTATATGCCTTCTAAAAATAAGATGGCGATGAGGTAATTGAATGGTTTTCTTATTGGCAATTGCTTCTGCTTCTAAAGATATAAACTCAGGATCGAGTGGCAGGATGTTACTCATTTCATCAAATATGTTATAAACTGTAATGCTGCTTCCATTTGATAAATTATCTATTATATTAAGCATGATGCTTATTACTAAAATTGACCATCTCTGGAACATCCAAAGGCTGGGTGATTCTTTCATTTCTTTGAGCATTTTAGGTAATTTTGGCCACTTCCTCTGTGTACTTGGTGTAAATAGATCATTGCTTATAAGCCATTGACTCCATATGTTATAGTCTCTATTGAAGAGTTCATCTGTCATGTCTAAATACTCATGTGAGCGATTTTTTAATCTATTGGTCATATAAATTGTTAGGGATTTCATATGTATATTTTCTTTACAGGTTTTAATGAACTGAGACCGTACTCGTGTTTTTTCTTTTTCAAGTGATGGATATTTCAACCAGCGCCATTGAGGTTTGTTACTATCTTCAGGATAGAATCTTATAATTACACTTCCATCAAAATCATCCATTAGATTCAAATCAAATTCATTTAGTAAATATATTATCCATATATGAAATTCTTTCCCTTTATGCAAGGCGTCTCCACGTAAGATAAAACAACCATCGTTTTTTTGTATAAGCGATAGTTTATCAACGGCACGATTCTTCTTTGCGTACAGGCAGAAGCTTTCAGTAAAAATCTCATTAGATTCTTCATAAGTTATACTCTCATGAATACTTGGCAGGAATATGGTTTTATTTTTCATTGTTTTGTTGATTGAATTTAGTGTGTTTTTTAATCTTCTTGAACGTCTTTCATTTATTTCTTTTTCGACAGCTAAATCATGACATTCAATCGCTTTAATACACTCTGAGTAATAAAACCATTCATTGGGAACTTGATTGTTTTTAATGCGTTGATACCATTCTTCTATCTCGATATCCTCAGAGTATTCAAACACTAACTCTACTGAATTTATTTTGTTATTTTTAAAATAACGTATCTTTTCAGGCTCGCATTTGTGTGTTACACAGATCTCCACGATGTATAATCCAGTGTCTGTATTAAGGCAGACATCTGACACATAGTTTCCAATTCTTTGTTCTAAGGTTGCGGATAGTATTTTGGTATTTATCAGTGGTGTTTTTAGCGTTTCGTTCTTATACGCAAAAGTCATTTGTGGTATTGTTAATATATCTAAGCCAAGAAAAAAATGTTGCATTGCTAAATGCAACTGTGTCATTCGGCAAGCACGATTCTCGATAAGATTTCTATGTGCGAAATGATGTTTTTTTAATTTCCCACCATTACGAGCAATTAATTCATCATTACATGATTTACATATGCAATTACACTTAGCTCCATTAGGAACATCATCAATATGGATGATCTGTTTTGTTTCTTTTTCCACTGCATATTCAATGATCAATACAAACTCCATCTCTTTACTATGACTGACGTGTCTAGATTAAATCCTTGTATTGAATATGTCTACTGTATAAGGCAACGTAATCCTTAGCTTTCAGGTCGTTATTTGCTGCGAGCAAATTGAGATAGCATGACCATGTCATTAATATTGGCACCTAAATAGCTGTGCGGGATTGTAATCCATTTATAGCGTAAGGCTTTGGTGCTGTTTTCTCTGTCTGCCACGCTGTATCAGGTCTACGATGTATGCCTTTACGCAACATGTTACATGCCAGTCAGCGTAAGTGTAGTGGTATTAGATACAGCTATTTAGATAACAAATCCACCACTGCAACATCAGAAGGAGCTGATCAAGATGTTTGCCTAAGAGTATAAGTAATGTGGACGCTGTCGTCTTACTTATGGCATATCTGAATGACTTTTGCTTTTCATATAACCATATTGCATAATGAATTGCCTGTTGACCTGTCAATGCCACCATATAACCATCAATATTGATTCCTGATAGTCATTATCATTGTCTTTATCACTCGATTACCGACATGAGCATGAGATGCTGGTAGCATATGTTGAAAAAAATGCTGGTTCTGTTTATCTGCAATGCTCTGTGCTGTGATAGCTCTACTTCAGAACGGGCTAAGACCACGATTTTATAGACTTTTTGCCCTTCCTAAATTAGATTGGTTAGAAAAGTCAGTAGCGATTCCTTAAGTAAAGGTGGGGTTTTCAATGGAACGTAATGTTTTGGGTCATGCTCAAAGAGAAATTTCAGGAGCAACCACATTTGGAAAATATGATTTTCAATATCATTGGGCTCTATGCAGAATAATTGAAAAGCATAAATCAAATTCTGACTATGCATTATTGATCGAATATCATGAGGATGTCGTTATCGCAGACTCATTGTATGGAAGTTCGGCAAAATTTGAATTTTTTCAAGTAAAGAACACTGGAAAACCTTTCACTTCTGACGCCTTAACCAAACGAGAGCAAGGTGCTGAGGGAGCTAAGAGTTCCATTCTCGGTAAGCTATTAAGCTCATGTATTGGTACAGACTATGAAGCACGAATTACGGAAATAGGTCTTGTGTCCTCCAGTGGTTTCTCATTTGAACAAAGAGATAAGAAGTTAAAATTAGACGTTATAACTTCAGGTGATCTTAGTGTGGATTGCTTGTCGGGGTTAACTGGAAAATTAAAGGATGAGCTTGGAATATCTCTCTTGCCAGAAAATCTAAAGTTTATTGTTCCAAAAATAAAATTAGAGAACCAAGAAGAGTTTGTCATTGGTAGATTTGCTGAATTAGTAAATGAAATATTTCCAAATAGTCATTGCAATGCCGTTAATATTTATAGAGCAATAATCGATGAAATTCATCGCAAAGGACAGAATAGTTACGATTTTACTGTTTGGGAGAAAATGGTTGAGGATAAATCTCTAACATCTCATAAGGTAAAGGATGTTATAGCTGTTAATACAACAAGCCCAAAATTTGAAGACTTTGAGAAAGACTTTGAGTACTTAGCTAAAAATGACATGAAATGGAACACCTTAACTTATCGGAAGATTAATAAAAAAATAAAACAACTTTTCTTGCGCCGAACCGGACATTCGTCGGCTTTTGATATGAATATAATGAGAATAGTCCAGCAGGCGCTAAGTAGTGTCTCTGAAGAAGACTTTACAGAAACCCGTGATTACATTGAGTCAGTTATTGTAAAAGCTCAAGAGCTTAATATTGAAGATCAAGTGCCAGAATATGACGATATATTATGCGAGGTAATTTATAGCTTTTTAAAGGTGATGCATGAATAATATTGTAAGCAATAAAGATAACTATAAATTATTAATTCGGAATTTAAGGAACAAGAAAAATGAGAAACTTGACATTTCAACGATTAGTTCTGATATCAGATTCGAAAAGACTTGCGAATCAGTTCTCGTTCCAGAAAAGATTGAATTTAATTACCGGAAAAGATAATAGTATTGGCAAGTCCACTCTAGCAAAAAGTTTACTGTGGTCTTTAGGATGCGATCCTGTTTTCGATGAAGAATGGAAATCAAATGACATCAAATCCATTTTATACTTTACTATAAATAACAAAGAGTATTTTTCATGTCGTGGAACCCACTCAATAATTTTGGGAGCTATCGGCGATGAAGCTCAAAGATATATAAATATAACTGGTGATTTTTCGAAAGATTTCTCGGATCTCGTCAATTTCAAAATGAAGCTTCCTAATCGTGGTGATGGAAACTTAGAGACACCTCCTCCAGCATATTATTTTTTACCATTCTATATTGACCAGATAAAAAGCTGGAGTTCACCTTGGAATTCATTCGAGAACTTAGGGCAATATTCCAACTGGAAAGTTCCATTAATCAAATATTTTACTGGTTATCTTAAGCCTGAGCATTTTGATATTGAGGAAAATATTTATGAATATAGTGAAATCAAAAAAGAATCAGCACATAAAATAGAAAAATTTCAAAGCGCGGTTGAAGTTATAGTTGATAACTCGGTTGATTCGCCTATAGCTTTAGATAATGATGACTTCATTAAGATTCAGAATGAAATAAAAAATGAACTTTATGACTTGATCGATTACCAAACAAGACTTTATGATGCTCAGGCTACTATCACCTCAAATATTTACGATCTCGAAAGTCAGTATGCGTTAGCCATTACTTCTGCAAATGAACTCGAGGAAGATTATAAGTTTGCGGTAGAATCCATACCTACTGACAATTTAGAGTGTCCATTGTGTGGCACTCTTCATGATAACTCACTACCTAACAGAGCGTTGCTTCTTTCAGAAAAGGATTCATTGCTTAATGAGGCAAATTCAATAGCATCTAAAATAGCGGAACTCAATTCTTCATTGAACTCATTAAATGATGACGCTCAGTTTATTACTAACGAAATCGATAGGATAAATAAGAAATACATTACAGACGACGATGCAGTTGAAAAATATCTCATTGCTCAAGTAATTAATACCATATCTACTGAAAACGTTTCAAAAAATATTCAAATTAAAATCAATAATGAAGACCTTAACATCAACAAGGCCAACAGTTCCATCAAGGAATTAAAAAAAGACCAGAAAAAACTTCTTTCTACCAAAGAAAGGGATGAACTGAATTCGTCCTTTATGTCCAAACTGTTGGCAAATATTGAAGCACTAGGTTCGACAGGGATAAATCTTAGCAAAGTTAAATCACCCACTGATTATAAACAGTTGCTTGGTGGTGGTGCTGCTGAGGCTGCTAGGGGACTACTTGCTTATCAACTCTCTATACTACAACAAATTCATGGCGCTAAATCTTGCGTAGTGCCTCCTTTCGTTATCGATACACCCAACCAGCAGGAACAGGCGGGATACCGTTATGAAACTGTTATTAAAGAATTAATGCGTAGTGTTCCTCAGGATTATCAAATAATACTATGTGCAATGGAAAATGATGCGTTAAATGAATTTAAACATGATGCTAATGTTATTGAGTTAAATTCAAATAGACTTCTAACTGCTTCACAATATAATTCTTTGAGGTCTGAATATAAATATCTTCAGTCAATGATTACAGGTCAAAGTGAGAAGGAATAAATAAGGTTAGCCACTTAATCTTCATTTTAGATAATAAAAAATAGGGGTAAAGTATGGTGAAAGGCCATCCTTGGCCTCTATTGTTATCTTCTTTGAGCAAATTCAAACGGCCTAACCATACCGTTGTTGTTCGCATCCAGATAATCAGCCCACCACTGGAGCATCAGGCGGCGCTGGTCAAGGTGCTTGGCCTTGTGGGTACTTGTGGGTATAAGCAGCACGGACGCTGTTGCTTTCCTTATGGCTCATTTGAAGCTCTACAGCGTCTTCTGACCACAAACCTGACTCAATTAAGGCACTACAGGCCAGCGTGCGAAAACCGTGTCCACAGATGTCCTGCTTCGTGTCATAGCCCATATTGCGAAGAGCTTTGTTGATGGTATTTTCGCTCATGGGCTTAAACGAGTCATAACAGCCAGTAAAGATTAATCCATCATCATGGCCTTCTTCATAAGTCAGTTGTCGGATCTCTTTCAGTATCTTCATAGCTTGATTACAGAGAGGGACGAAGTGCTTACGCTTCATTTTTGCACCACGAGTCGAATGTTTGACGTTTTCAATCGCTTCACGCTGTTCGGGTATCACCCATAACTTACTTTTGAAATCAATTTCTGACCAGCGAGCGAAACGAAGCTCACTGGAGCGAATGAAAATCATCAGATTGAGCTGAATAGCCAGTATGGTTAACCTGCGACCTTTGTATTCGGCAATTTTTTTCAGTAGTTGGGGTATTTCTTCCAGCTCCAGTGCAGGGCGGTGTTCAGTCTGAGGTTTCTGAACAGCACCTTCCATATCATAGGCAGGGTTATGGCGTATGAGTTTCTGCTGAACAGCATGACGAAGGATCGCCGTAATGTATTGTTGAATGCGCATGGCAACTTCAAGATAACTAAGCGCTTCAACCTTTTTGACTGGGACCAGCAGATCCCCCGTATCCAGTTCGGCAACATCTTTATCGCCAATTGTCGGGAAGACATATGTTTCAAGGCGCTTCCATACGGAGTCACCATAATCTTTTGACCATTTTGTTTTCGTGGAGAACCAAGCTTTAGTCACTACAGCAAAGGTGCGTGTCTTATCACGCTTGGCCTTTAGCTCTTTAACCTCGGCCTGTTTCTTTGCATTAGGGTCAATGCCCTGAGCAAGAAGCCTTCTGGCCTCATCACGGCGTTGTCTTGCGTCAGAAAGAGAAACAGCAGGGTAAACACCTATGGAGAAGATTTTTTGCTTCCCGTCGAAGCGGTAAGCCATTTGCCAGTATTTGGAACCTTTAGGGGTAACGCGAAGGAACATGCCAAAGCCATCGGTCAGCTTGTATTCCTTCTCAAGGGGTTTTGCATTTTTTGCTTTAATATCAGTCAGTGACATGAAAATACCCCCTCGATTGTTGGTAAAAGGCAAATCGAACCAGCATTACCAGCATTTTTACCATCAAAATGATATGGCTTCGAGTGGTTTTTAGTGAACGAGAGTGAACGACTGAAGAGGGATAACCAACTGATAGAAATGCAGAAAGCAGACGTTAGTGAACGTCTGCTTTCCTTAAATTGGCTCCTCCAACTGGACTCGAACCAGTGACATACGGATTAACAGTCCGCCGTTCTACCGACTGAACTATGGAGGAACTCTTTCACAACGGGGCGAATATTAGCGGTACACTTTTGCTTTGTCAAAGTAGAAAGCAACAAATCGTGATTGTTTGCTGGTAAACTGAACTTGTTGGTTTGTTTTTATTCTAAATAATGGTTATTTGATGGAATTATATGCTATAAGAGTGGGCTGGATAGCGTGATTGTGTTGGTGAGACGATGTCAGATAATTGGCGAAATCAGAAAAGCAAAAAACCCGCATTAAGCGGGTTTTTCTTAATTTGGCTCCTCCAACTGGACTTGAACCAGTGACATACGGATTAACAGTCCGCCGTTCTACCGACTGAACTATGGAGGAATTGCTTCACAACGGGGCGAATATTATCGGTATACTTTTGCTTTGTCAAAGCAGAAAACAACAAATAAGGTTTGTTTGCTGGCAAACTGAACTTATTGCTCTGTATTTATGCTGAATGAAGGTTATTTGCTGGAACTGTATACTATGGAAGTCGGTTGATTAGGATTATAAATGTTACGTTGTAAGTGGAGAATGGAATCAGAAATGCAAAAAGCCCGCATTAAGCGGGCTTTTCTAATTTGGCTCCTCCAACTGGACTCGAACCAGTGACATACGGATTAACAGTCCGCCGTTCTACCGACTGAACTATGGAGGAATTGTTCCTGAGAACGAGACGAATGATAGCTGGGTATTTTGGGCTTGTCAAAGGGGAAAAGTAAAAATTGAGTTTGATTGATTAACTGGTGTTCAAAATGATGTTTTTTGCTATTTTCTAGTCAATTAAATTTTCCAGTTCAGGAAATACAAGAATTAACTAATATCTACCTACGATAATTGAATAGTGGAAATATTATCTGTTTTTTTATTTATAAAATAATTGATTATGAGCATTAAAAATATAAGAAAATATATATTAAGTAACTTTATTTTAATGTTGCTTATAGGGTTTTGATATTTGATAATATTTTTCCTATTTTATTTATTTTAACAGGTCACTTATTGTCTTTTGATATTTATTAGTGAGTTTGCTTGTCTATAATGCTTAATTGAAAAAGTAATTTGTTCTCTGGCCTCCAATTTGTAAAGTATGGTATTTGTCGAGGCTGAAACAGATGTAAAAGAGCTCGCCATTGATAATGAAATTTTATTCACCGCAAACATGCTAAGATATTTTCAATTTAGTAATAGATTAAAGTTAATATATAAAATGCAATGGAAAAATAAAATCCATTTCATAAAAAAATATTACGAAATTGAATAAATAAAAGTTGATTGTTATAAAATAAAACTATTATGAAGGAGGTGAAAATAACTCTAAATATAAAGTCAGTAGATAATATTTCTCCCGAAAAGAGTGGCTAATTTTCTGGTGATTTCTATAAAACAAATGAGGAAAAGTCATGAAGTTTTCAATTAATACTGATGTAACTAATTGGGTTTCACATAAAGATTGGTTTAACGTTCCATTACGATTATTTGTAGTTCCAAAGGATGATAACTCGACATCATTAGGTGATTACAAATGTAAAATTGTAGTGAATGGCTTGAATGAGGATGAATATGAAATTGTAAATAATAATAACATGTTCGATCCTGTCAGTAGAGCATCTGAAATATTGGTAAAAATCAAAACAGATCAAAAGAGTAATGCTACAGTCAAATTTGTCGCTGAAGTAACAGATGCTAGTGGCAGTGTAGTCGCAGAAGCTGTTCTGGATCGATTCAAGCTGAAATCAGCAGGGTTGGCAGCACCTATATATCCGGCAAATTATGATAATGTCATTGACAGTGGTGATATAAGAGCAGGCGTTAAAGTACTGTTTGCTGATTCGAATATTTTAAACAAGCATGAACTGAAATTTATTTTTGATGGTAATGTTGAAGTTGTTCCAAGTGTACAAGATAGTAATGATATCCGTAGCTTATCTGTAAAGAATTCTCTTCTTACTGCCGGTAAACACGATAGTGTTTATTATACTATTAGCGAAAGCGGTAGCGCTAAATTCTCTACTGTTCAACATGTACTTGTAAAGCTTGATGAAGGCTCTGGAACAGTGCAGGTTCGTCGTGATCTGGAAGTGCCTTATATTGATGAATATGATGAGAGCAGGGGCCGGCCAATTGGTGAGAGTATTATTGATTATGATATCAATATTATGGTCAGAGATATTAAACTTAAAGATAAGGTATTGAAAGAAGGTACAGTTCACATTAAAGGGTATTCTGCTGATAATCAAGATGCAGGAGAGATATTATTAAAGATAGAGTCTTTAAGTGGTGATGAAAATAATGTTTTCCGTTTAGCTGTAATTAATCCTGAAGGAAATGCTGATGGTCAGCTGGGTGGTATTAATTTCTTCAATTATATAGGTAATGGTCAGGTAAGAATTCATTACGAATTATCATTTGTTAGTGAAGTAAACATACTACATAAATCTAAAGAAAGAGTTTATAAAGTCGTTCTGGATTAATCAGGCAGGTATTCCTAGATGTGCTGTTGCATACAAAAAAAGCCCAATTTCCATTGGGCTTTTTGCAGATTCTTTATCTGATAAACGTCGGAAATTCTTTGCAGTATCTCCAGACTTGAAATTTGGCTCCTCCAACTGGACTTGAACCAGTGACATACGGATTAACAGTCCGCCGTTCTACCGACTGAACTATGGAGGAATCGTTCCTGAGAATGCGGCCAATATTAGCGATGAACTGAAACCCTGTCAACGCAAAAAATCTTATCGGTTTATTGTTTGATCGCTATATAGGCGTATTGTATTATAACTGCGCTATTTTGTTAAAGCTGAGTACTCTTATTCATCATTGGCAATGATGTTGCTGCATGCGATTGCTCAGGGAACGCCATGATATAAACATCATAAAAATGTATTTCACCTTTTATTTGTATAATACGTTTGATTTCATCCTTTATTGCCAGCGGAACACGAGGGTGGAGATGGAGCTCTTTGATTGCTTGGTCTGAGATTCTTTCGCTGATGAACCATTCGCCGTTGTAACATACCCGTAGATCAAGCACACCGATATCATCAAATCGATATACGGGCTTAATTTCGAATAATAAAATAGCCGCCATGACAATGAAAAGTACGGTGCAGGCTAGCAATGAAAGTAAACCAAAGTATGGGGCGTACCAGATAAGCGCAGTGAGCGTCAGGTAGGATATGAGCATAGCCAGGCAAAGGTAAGGATGGTTGCTGATAAACTGGTTGTTGAAACGAAGTTTGCCATCACGCTGTTCTTCAATGTTGATTCGTTCAAGATCCTGAATCAGTATCTGCTTAATGATATTCATATGTTGACCTGATTAAATGAAGAGAAAGTGAAATATTTTCATAGCTATCGGTCCTTAAGGTTAGCATGAGAGAGACGAACTGACGTAGAGCAGTTGTTTTATTTTAATCTGCCAACTGTTATTGATTGAGATTAATATTACTGCTTTCATTAAGATAAAGATTGAATAAATCAAAAAAATTTATAATTAATGACTTTATTTTTTATATCATTGTTCTAATAATGAGCGTAAACGTTTTTTTTAAAACACGAATGCATAAAAAGGTTGCTATTCTTTTTCTATCATGAGTTAATGCAGCCGGCCTGATAAACAGACCTACTTTATGTACGACATCTTGAGTTAATGAGTTATGTGTAAGTGTTATCCTCAGATAGCCTTTGTTGACCGTTTCCTTCTTAGTGCCTCCATAAGTAATAGCTGATAACTGGCCAGTACATGCCCATGTTGGCAAAATTTTTTTGATATATAGGAAAGTCACAATGTCTGACAAAATGAAAGGTCAAGTGAAGTGGTTCAACGAGTCTAAAGGCTTCGGTTTCATCACCCCAGCTGACGGTAGCAAAGACGTATTCGTTCACTTCTCTGCCATTCAGGGTAACGGTTTCAAAACTTTGGCAGAAGGCCAGAACGTAGAATTCACCATTGAAAATGGTGCTAAAGGCCCAGCAGCAGCAAACGTAACTGCTATCTGATTGCCTGAATGATTTTTAAGTCTGTCATTGTTTTATATAGTGGCGGACTTTTTCTTTGTTAGAGTAATATCCTTGTTTACTTATTAATTGCTTCTGGTTATAATTCGTACAAATTTTATTGGGGAGATTAGCGTCATTGGACAGTCAAAGTTTTTGGTTAAATAAAAAATAAGACGGCAAGCTGTTCATTTCCTTCCGATTTGCTGCTTGCTGAACAGGCGGGCGGTACCACTCAAAATATCTGAGCTGTACTTACTCAAAGACGGTATTATCCGGTACTCAGTGGAGTTGCTGAGGATAGTATATTGGGTTTTCTATTATGCTGTTATATATTTACATTTTGTTACCTCCAGGCATGTACAGAAAATAACGCTGAATTAAACATTCGGCACAAATTTCTGTGTGCAAAATAAATGCACATGATTATTTATCCATTGAGTTGTATGGAGAATGTCATGTTAATAACTCCTTTTGTCTTTCATTTATTATCAGCTATGTGCTTTGGTGCGTTAATTGGTGCTGAACGTCAATGGCGTCAACGTATGGCGGGTTTAAGAACTAATGCATTAGTTGCGACCGGAGCAGCTGTTTTTATACTCAGTTCAATAACAACTTCACCAGATAGTGCTGGTCGTATTGCTGCACAGGTTGTTTCAGGAATTGGTTTCCTCGGTGCCGGTGTCATTATGCGAGAAGGAATGAATATTCGTGGATTAAATACCGCAGCAACTTTGTGGTGTTCCGCGGGAATTGGTGTGTTATGTGGCCTTGGGCAGTATTGGCTGGCTGCGGTAGCTACAGCGATTATTCTTTGCGCAAATATATTGTTACGTGAGGCTGCTCAACGTATTAATTTACAACCTAGGCAACAGGCCATTGATCAGGTACAGAGTTATAAAATTCATGTAGTGTGTGATAGTAATGATGGGATTTTGGTAAGAACATTAGTGTTACAGGCTCTCAATGGAGTTGCCGTGAGGCTACGATCACTGAGTTTCACTGATATGATCCAACCTGGAAAACTTGAAGTATGTGCTGAAGTATTGGCAACATCCTCTGAGCAAAAAGAGATAGAAGCGATTGTTTGTCGTATGAGTTTAGAAAAAAGCGTTAGCTCAATAAATTGGAAAATTGCTTCTGAGCTATAAGTCTAAAAATTATTTGTATAAAACAACAATAATTTTGTTCGATAGAGAGTTATGGCTGACTTTTCATCATGTAAAACAAACAGAGCGTTGCCTGTAGCATGTTTTTTCAGCCAGGTAACGCAGTACAAGGGGGACAACACCGAGTTGGTTGCAAATTCGTTTTATATGGATAATAGTTTTTTTGGGGTATTATATATTGATGGTTTTATTAGGTTGGATGGTAGTTAAATTCGGTGTTTTTTACCATAGCAATTATCATCTAATTAACTATTGAGGTGTTGCTGATGATTGTCATTCTAACATCAAGTTTGATCGGATAAATCTGATATAGGTATCGTACGCGGATACAGAAAAATTGATGAGTTGCCATTTTATTTTGTTCGGCATCGGTTGCCTATTACTGCTCAGAACTCTCAGTGGAAATATTATTTCACTTGCAAAAGTGAGGTAGAAGAATGATCTAAGTTTGTTCTTATATAAGAGTAAAATAGATAATAATTCTGCTTGATGAAGTATGCTGTGAAAAAATAATGATAGTAGCTAATGGTTATCATTGGGCAAGATTTCAGTGTATTAGTTTAGCAGTTCGATATTTGTCCGATGATAAAGTAAAAACACTTGCTGCCTTTTGATGGTGAAAGAGCCGTGATATTACAAGAATGACTAACTCTTTTTGCTCCCGCAGAGAAGAAAGCCACCTTTACTATTTTTGTATTAAGAGAGGGTGGTGGGACAGTAAAAGTTCTTACCGAAGATAATTCTGTTATTACTGTCATGGTTTGTCATGATGTAGGATTAGATTTCGAAGTTATTTTAATAGCTCAACAAACTGAGCTGGTAGGTGTTGGAATCCTGGGAAATGAAATAAGATCGGTATTTAGTAAACGGAGGCGTTGTAAAAATCCCTTGTTAACAAGAGCCGGTATACAGAAGGTTTACCTGGCAATGACGTTAATAAGGTTGTGGTATTGAGATACGTTGGTGTTGCAACAGGTACAGATATACAAAAAAAGTGATGGATATTTACCAGGCTTGAGAAAAATCTGCGGGCGTTAGACGAAGGATAGTTAAGGGAGATAGATACGAGGGAATATCATCAAGTGCTTGAATATAACGGTAAGTTCAGACGTTAGTAATGTTTTTTCAATGTGAATTGTCAGCGTTTTTATTCCATTTTTGCTGATGAAAAATATCCATTTACTAGTACAAGATTTGATATGTGATATTTCGTAGCTTTTTTTACGCTGAGATAAAATGAATAAAGAGTTTCAGGGAAAACCTTATCAATAAGGCAATAAAAATATTGGATATTTTATTGTATCGGCAGAACTGGTTTGTTTTCTTTTTTCTATTTAGATATATATGTCGATATAGGATTTTTTATAGTAAAAAATATTGTATATGGCGTTTTATTTAATCATAATTGGTGTATTAAATGGCAGGTGTGGTTTGTTTGTATTTTGCTCTCATGGAGGATGTCTTTTATCCAATATCCAAATCACAGCGGTATTTTCAGTATCATTGATTGCATAATTGATAATGATTCTCGATATCCATTTTATTCTTTTCTCATTTAATCAGTTAATGGGTTTAGAGTCTTTGCCCTAAGAATATTTTCTGTGGTTAGATGAGACTTTAATCAGTTGTTGCATTGTTTTCCATGCTTGGTGAGTGGTTATGGTTACTTGAAAAAATATAACTACTATTTATGTGGGAAAAAAATTGTTCATCTAAATAATATATTTTTCGTCTTTGATATAAAAATATTATGATATTTTCACTATCAATAGTTATTAATGATATTCTTTTGGTAAAAAATGGCTTTTATTTTACTGCTCTATTGCTATTAATTATTTTTGCGATAAATTTTAATCAATTTTTTTCTTGTGGAATTAATTATTTTATCCATGATTATCATTCGAATAATGGTATCTATAATGTGAATTAATGACGATCATATTTGTATTTTTTTACATATGAAAACAATATTTTTGGGATGGGGGTTGTAGATTTCATATGAAATAGTGGATGATGAAAAAAAGTTATTTTAATATTTGATTTATATTATGAGTTCATGAACATTGTAATAGTGTATTTTATTCATCTAAATATTAATTTGTGAATTATATTTTTGTTGAATTATATAATAAATTGTAATTGTATTCGTGATTGATATTTGATTTTTTATATATTTATGTTGATTAAAGATTTTATATTTGTAATAATATCTATTATAAATATTTAAAAGGTAAGATTAGATTAATAAATAATCTATTGTTTATTTAAAATGCCTAATGTTTCTAAAGAATATATATTGACTATGTGTAAGTTTGATTAATTAATAATTTTAAACATGAAAACTAAAGGTGAAAAAATAAAGTAATAAATAGGAGGGTCGTGCGTTTTTATTATATTATGAAATATGGGGTTTTGATAAGTTTTATTAATGATTTTTGCCATTTATTTGGTTGTCTGGAGTTAACATTATCCTGCTTTTTCTATTATCTTCATGCTGTGTATTGGTTGTTATTTGAGCAATAAAATCCTGCTGTAGTTGTTTTTTTATTCATTATCTTACTGTATTTTATGCTGTTTTTGTATGGTTGGTGTTATTTGTATATGGTGGTATGTGCTTTTAGTTAAGTCTTGTGGTTAAAGAAAGTACAAATCTAAACTAAAAGTGATCATACCGGTATCTTTTTTGCAACTAAATTTTACATAAAATTAATCTATTTTATCGTACAAATGGAGATGTCAGATCTTAGAATAAGATTATTTTTTACACCAATTACTCAGGTATATATCTGATTTTATAGTTGTAATTTCACTAAGGGAGGAGTTTTTTATCGTTATTTTGAGTATGTAAGTTTAATAGATCGTATAAAATCAAAAAATATACCTAATATTTTTATTTAGATAATTTAACTTATTAAAATTGGAAATTCGGATTTTATTTAATTGTTTGAGTAATTAATGATCAATTCATCGATTAAACACATATTAAAAGCCTTTGTTTTTGTGAGTCATGTCACATAGTATTTAAAATTGCGTTCTCTTTCCGTTGTATAAGTTGATGATTCAGGAGTAAAGTTGTTCTGCATTAAGAATATTCTTAATCGGTAGTAAAAATGTTATATCAGGTAACGCAATAATACTTTTGCAGCTCATTGCCGTAATATTTTTGAAGTTGGACGAATCAAAGGTAATACAAGGGATGGTTACTGCTCTGACTAAGCCTGTATATTTTAGTTATGTAAGAGATTATTAATCCCTAAGCTATTTTAGGAATTTTGTCACGAGTGGTTTTTCGAACACTTAACTGATTTTTTAATGTAATCGGACGGGATAGAGAAATGAGTACGGTTGAATTGCTCAAACATATTTATGACATAAATTTATCGTATCTGCTTTTAGCTCAGCGGTTAATTAACCATGAAAAAGCATCAGCGATGTTCCGTTTAGGTATTAGCGATTCTATGGCTGATACGTTGTCTGAATTGACATTACCTCAGTTGGTAAAGCTCGCCGAGACTAATCAATTAGTCTGTAATTTTCGGTTCGAAAACAGTGAAACTATTCAGCAGCTTACCAGGGAGTCTCGAGTGGATGATTTACAACAAATACACACAGGCATTTTGTTATCGACTCATCTGTTTCAGCAATTATCTTCGAAAGATGATACTTCAGTGAAAAAAAGAGCATAAGAGATGGCCGAGAAAAGTATAGTTCAAGAAGCTAAGGATATACATCTTGCGATGGAACTCATCACTTTAGGCGCACGGTTACAAATGCTTGAAAGTGAAACGCAATTAAGCAGAGGGCGGCTAATTAAGCTTTATAAAGAGTTGAGGGGAAGCCCTCCCCCTAAAGGGATGCTGCCTTTTTCAACAGATTGGTTTATGACTTGGGAACAGAATATTCATTCATCAATGTTCTATAATGCCTATCGTTTCTTACTTAAAAGCGGTTATTGCGATGGTGTGGAGGCGGTTGTTAAAGCTTATCGGCTCTATCTTGAACAATGCCCTCCCGTTGGAGGGGATACTCCTATTCTGGCGCTAACTCGCGCCTGGACTCTGGTACGTTTTGTAGACAGTGGCATGTTGCAACCTTCACAGTGCCGCACTTGTGGCGGAACTTTTATTACTCATGCCCATCAACCTGTGAACAGCTTTGTTTGTAGTCTTTGTCAACCGCCATCACGCGCCGTAAAAAAACGTAAACTTTCCTTTCAGCCTGCCGATAGTAATTCACAACTGCTGGATGGATTTGCTCAGCGCGCAATGTGAATTTAAATGGGAAAATCATTCCTACAGGTTACGGATTTGCACTTTTTTTCCTGTAACCTGTGTTGAAATTGCAACCATTCTGGATTCAGACTGTTCAACTTCCCATCCGCTCACCAACTTAGCTAAAGGATATCGCGTGTTAGTACTTTTAGGATATATCGTAGTTTTTGGTGCGGTAATCGGTGGTTACCTGATTGTAGGTGGTCATTTGGGCGCACTTTATCAACCCGCTGAATTTTTAATTATCACTGGTGCTGGCATCGGTGCTTTTATTGTTGGTAACAACGGGAAAGCGATTAAGGCAACATTGCGTGTTTTGCCAAAGGTAATGCGCAGATCTAAATATAACAAAACGATGTATATGGATCTGCTGGCTCTGCTTTTCCGGTTGTTAGCAAAATCCCGTATGCATGGTGTTTTGGCATTAGAGCGGGATATTGAAAATCCGCAGCAGAGTGATATTTTCACCCAATATCCACGTTTGCTTAAGGATAAGCATTTGATGGATTTTATCACCGACTACATGAGGTTGATTGTGAGTGGCAATATGAATCCTCATGAAATTGAGGCTTTGATGGATGACGAAATTGAAACTTATGAACAGGAAAGCGAGATCCCGGCGACCAGCCTGATGATGGTTGGAGATTCACTTCCTGCTTTTGGTATTGTGGCTGCTGTTATGGGGGTGGTTAATGCCTTGGGTTCGGCAGATCGTCCGGCAGGAGAGCTTGGCGTGCTGATTGCTCATGCTATGGTTGGGACATTCCTCGGTATTTTGCTGGCATATGGCTTTATCTCTCCACTTGCGACTTTGTTGCGTCAGCGCAGTGGCGAACATATTAAAATGATGCAATGCATTAAAGTGACATTATTATCCAGCTTGAATGGTTATGCCCCGCAAATTGCTGTTGAATTCGGCCGTAAGACATTGTACCTCACGGATCGTCCTTCTTTCACTGAGTTGGAAGAACATGTTCGACGGGTGAAAGCGCCTGTTCAGCAAGAAACTGAAGAACAAGTATGAAGTCGCGTAACGTCTCGGTCATTAGGGTAAAAAGACGTAAAAGAAATGAGACCAGACATCATGGTGGTTCATGGAAAATTGCCTATGCTGACTTTATGACCGCTATGATGGCATTTTTTCTGGTTATGTGGCTGTTGGCCATTTCCAGCCCGCAGGAATTGACCCGAATTGCAGAATATTTCCGTACCCCGTTACAAGTTGCGATAAATAAAGGGGAACACAGCAGTGATAGCTCTAATCCTATCCCAGGTGGAGGGCAGGATGTGCTTTATCAGGAAGGTGATATTCTGCGTCAGGTTGAAGTCGTTGAAGATAATGATGAATCCCGCAGGTTAAATAGGCTGCGTGAGCAACTCGATCAGTTGATCATTACTGATCCCCGCCTTAAAGCATTACGTCCACATCTGTTGATTGACATGATGGATGAAGGGTTACGTATCCAGATTATTGACCGGGAAAATCGGCCAATGTTTATGGTTGGCAGTGCAAAAGTCGAAAGTTACATGAGTGATATCTTGCGGGCTATTGCACCAATCCTGAACGATATTCCAAATAGAATC
Organism: Photorhabdus viridis; assembly: GCF_040256935.1. NCBI lineage: Bacteria > Pseudomonadati > Pseudomonadota > Gammaproteobacteria > Enterobacterales > Morganellaceae > Photorhabdus > Photorhabdus viridis. Next base: position 19,010 of record NZ_JBEJZY010000005.1, on the reverse strand, counting down.
AGCCTATCCGGTCATACTGACGATTTGAAATATGCTAATGGTGAGCGTGGTTACAGTAACTGGGAGCTATCCGCAGATCGGGCTAACGCGTCGAGGAGAGAGCTGCTGATAGGCGGGTTGGATGAAAACAAGATATTGCGGGTTGTCGGTATGGCTTCAACTGTCCGCTTGAAGCAGGAGGACGCCAGTTCTCCGGTTAACCGTCGTATCAGTATTTTAGTGCTCAATAAGCAAGCGGAAGAGCGGATTGAACAGCAAAACACCGGCAGCAATTCCCTGATTATTAACGATAGTAAGGAAATTCACGAGGTGATTAGAAAGGATTCGGCTGAAAGTGGGCCAACACAGTAATCCAATGAAATCACAGTATCGGCTCAATCGGCATCGCTGAATACTGAGCCCAATCGTGGTACCGACTAAGGTGACAGAGTAACAATGGATATTACCGCGTTTTATCAGACTTTTTTTGATGAAGCAGACGAATTGCTGGAGGATATGGAGCAGCATTTATTGCAGCTCGATCCCGATGCGCCAGATCAGGAACAGTTGAATGCTATTTTTCGTAGTGCTCATTCAATAAAAGGGGGGGCTGCGACTTTTGGTTTTATCAAGCTACAGCAAACTACGCATGTTCTGGAAAATTTGCTCGACAGTGCCAGACGCGATGAAATGCGTCTGACGACTGACATTATCAACCTGTTTTTAGAAGCGAAAGATATTATGCAACAACAGTTGGATGCCTATAAAAATTCTCAGGAGCCGGATGAAAGTACGTTTACCTACATCTGTGAGACTTTGCGCCAGCTTGCATTGGAAGTACAGGAAGAAAATGAAGGCGAGGTTGAGCCTGTCATCGCTGAGGTAGCGCCAGGATTGCCTGAATTTGAACCAGAATTAAAACCAGAACCTGTTGCGACTAAAAACCAGCAAGGCAGAGTTCGGGTTCATCTGTCTGGTCTGAAAGAGCGCGAAGTTTCTTTAATGCTTGATGAACTGGCTAATCTGGGGGAGGTTTATGATGCGGAACAGACCCGGGATAGTATAGAAGCCTCATTGGTAACATCAGCCACAGAGGATGATATTACCGCTGTACTCTGTTTTGTGATTGAACCGGAACAGATCACTTTTTTGCCGGTAGCTGAATCAAAAGATGAAGTTAAAAACCGGGATACAAATAAAGCCGTCAAAACGATTGTGTCGGAAAAAAGCGCCATACCGCCTGCCGGGCGTCCTGCACCTGTGCCACCGGCTGGATCGCCACGTCAGCGTGCGGAGTCTTCCAGTATTCGGGTTGCGGTTGAGAAGGTTGATCAACTGATAAATCTAGTGGGTGAATTGGTTATCACACAATCTATGCTGGCACAGCATTGTAATGATCTTGAACCTAATTCACATGGCGATTTACTGAATTGCATGGTTCAGTTACAACGAAATTCCAGAGACTTACAAGAGTCTGTAATGTCTATCCGCATGATGCCAATGGAATATGTGTTCAGCCGTTATCCACGTTTAGTCAGGGATCTTGCCGGCAAACTGAATAAAAAAGTAGATCTGACTTTGGTTGGCAGCTCCACTGAACTGGATAAGAGTTTAATTGAGCGTATTATTGATCCATTGACTCATCTGGTCCGTAACAGCCTTGATCATGGTATTGAAGAACCGGAAGTTCGACTCGCTTCAGGTAAGCCTGAAACGGGTAACCTGACACTTTCTGCTGAACATCAGGGTGGGAATATCTGCATTGAAGTTGTGGATGATGGCGCTGGGCTGAATCGTGAAAAAATTCTGGCCAAAGCGATATCACAAGGGTTATCAGTCAGTGAAAACATGAGTAACGAAGAGGTTGCTATGTTGATTTTCGCCCCTGGTTTTTCCACGGCTGAAGTGGTGACAGATGTATCTGGCCGCGGTGTTGGCATGGATGTGGTTAAGCGAAATATTCAGGAAATGGGGGGACAAATCCAGATTAACTTCCAGGCAGGTAAAGGGACAGTTACCCGGATTTTGTTACCTCTGACGCTGGCAATCCTCGATGGTATGTCAGTGAAAGTGAATAATGAAGTGTTTATTTTGCCATTAAGTGCGGTAGTCAGTTCCCTTCAGCCGCAGGAAGAAGATATTTATCCACTGGCCGGCGATGAAAAATTATTGCATGTCAGAGGCGAATATTTGCCTCTGATTAAGTTATATCGGGTTTTTGATATTCCTGAGGCGAAAACAGATCCAACTAAAGGGATTGTTGTGATTGTACAGAGTGCCGGTCGTCGTTATGCCTTGTTGGTTGATCAGTTAGTTGGGCAGCATCAGGTGGTCGTGAAAAATATCGAAAGTAACTACCGCAAAGTGCCGGGAATATCCGCTGCCACAATTATGGGTGATGGCAGTGTGGCATTGATTATTGATGTCTCTGCGTTGCAGCAACTCAATCATGATCAATTGGCGCTCAGCAAAGCTGAGTTATTAGAAAGAAATAAGCATTAAATGGGGATTATCCCTATAGAAAATCGTCAATATCACAGCAAAAGGTAAGATTATGTCGGCCATAGAAGCTTTTAATAAATTGTCAGGAGAAACTGCTGGAGAAGGGTATCTGGTTTTTACCCTAGGTGATGAAGAATATGGTATCGAAATACTTAAAGTACAGGAGATCCGTGGCTATGATCAGGTCACCCGCATTGCAAATACTCCTGCGTTCATTAAAGGGATAACCAATCTGCGTGGTGTCATTGTTCCTATTATTGACCTGAGAATTAAGTTCGCTCAGGAAACTGTTACTTATAATGATAATACTGTGGTTATTGTTCTGAATTTGCTGAACCGGGTGGTTGGTATCGTTGTTGATGGTGTTTCAGATGTTTTATCGCTCAAAGCTGAACAAATCTGCCCGGCTCCGGAATTTGCAGTGACATTGTCTACTGAATATCTGACTGGCTTGGGTTCACTTGATGATCGCATGTTGATTCTGGTGGATATTGAGAAGCTACTTAATAGTGAAGAGATGGCTCTGGTAGATTCAATGGCTAAAAACTAATCATAAAAAATAGTCATTAAAAATAGCTGCCATGACTAATAGATGGCAGCTATTTTTTTGTCCATTCACTGCTGATCCCAATCAGAAAAAATATTCAAATTTTTTTATTTTCCCAGTAAAGTTTCTTTTAGCTATGCCGATAACAGAGCCATGCTGATCTATTGTAAAAAAGGGAAAACATGTTTAACCGAATGAAAATAGTGACCGGGTTGATGGCGGTCATCATATTATTTGGTGCTCTGCAATTTATATCTGGGGGACTTTTCTTCCATGAGTTGAAAGGTAATAAAGAAAACCTGGAAATATTGGATAAGATGCGCGAGCAGCAGACATTTTTGAATGACACTTGGGTCAATTTGCTACAGGCTCGTAACAATCTAAACCGTGCTGGCATTCGGTACATGATGAAGGATGAAGGCGTTGACAATTATTACACGATGGAACAGCTGCTGACTGATGCCAGAAGTAATCTGTCTATAGCAGAGCAGCGCTTTGAACAATATGAACAAACGGCGAAATTGCCTATTCATGAATCAGAAAGCCTTAATCGCCTTAAAAAATCCTATGATGTTTATATTTCAGCGCTTCATGAGCTCATTGTCCTGATTGAACATGATCGGGCGGTGGAATTCTTTAATCAGCCAACCGGCAAATACCAGAGTGCTTTTGAGGAAGAATATAACTTCTATTTGACTCAAAATGACCATCTTTATTCCGATGTTGTATTTGACGCGGGTATATCCTACAGAAATGCCGTGATTATGTTGGTTATTATCATGCTGATTCTGGTTTCAGCCATGATTTTCAGTTGGGTTAGTATCAAGCATAGTTTGCTGAATCCATTAAATAAATTATTGGAGAATATTAAGGCATTTTCTACTGGTGATTTGACACAGAAAATTACTGTTTCAGGCAGAAATGAGATGAGTATGTTAGCTGTTGGCCTGAAACATATGCAGAAAGAATTTATCAATACTGTCAGTAGCGTTCGTCACAGCAGTGAAAATATTTATAACGGAACCAGTGAAATTGCTGCCGGGAATAATGATCTCTCTTCACGTACAGAAGAACAGGTTGCTTCTTTGGAAGAAACAGCAGCAAGTATGGAACAACTGACGGCAACGGTAAAACAGAATGCGGAAAATGCCCGTCAGGCCAGTAACCTGGCTGACAGCGCCTCTGAAATTGCCCGTCAGGGTGGGAAAGTCGTGGCGAATGTTGTGCAGACAATGCATGAAATTGCCGGCAGTTCTCAGAAGATTTCCGATATTACCAGTGTTATTGATGCTATTGCGTTCCAGACTAACATTCTGGCGCTTAATGCTGCGGTAGAAGCCGCACGTGCCGGTGAACATGGGCGTGGTTTTGCTGTCGTAGCGGGAGAAGTCCGTAATCTTGCCCAGCGTAGCGCTGAGGCAGCAAAAGAGATCAAAACATTAATAGAAGATTCAGTCAGCCGCGCGGATACCGGTTCTGTCCTGGTTGAAAGTGCCGGTGAAACAATGAACGACATCGTTAATTCAGTCACCCGTGTAACTGACATTATGGGTGAAATTGCATCTGCATCTGATGAACAAAGCAGAGGGATAACTCAGGTTGGCCTGGCTATCTCCGAAATGGATCGTGTAACACAGCAAAATGCTTCTTTGGTAGAACAATCAGCCGCGGCTGCGGCTGCGCTGGAAGATCAGGCGGCTGGATTGAAGAAACTTGTTTCTCTGTTCCAGTTACCAAGTCTTGACGATAAGTCTCAACCAGAAACAAAAACTGAGCATTTACCTGCGGTTAAGACTCTTCCTGCTAAATCGAATCCACCGGTGTTGAAGAAAGTCAGCAATGTGGAAGAACAATCTAATTGGGAAACATTTTAAAACACTAAGTGATAACCACGGCTGCATATGCAGCCGTTAATCGAGGTGATTACATGTTAGGCCGGCTTCGTATATCAACCAGTTTATATCTGCTACTGATGATGTTTTGTGTGATGCAGATAATCTCAAGTGGTTTATCACTTGGGATTATCCACACAGACCAGACTTATATCGAGCGGATTGATCTGGGCACACAGAAAAGAGACACTTTAGGATTGAGTTGGGCGGCTTTGCTGCAATCGCGTAATACACTGAATAGAATTGCTGTAGGGAAAACGCTGCAACAATCTGAAGCTCATATTGACAGCATGGTTGCTAATGTTAAGGAGACGCTGGATAAGGCTGAGATGCATTTTGCGGAGTTTATCGCACTGCCTAAATTAAATGACGAGGATGGCAGTAGTGTATTACTGGCATCCGTGGAAACCAGCTACAAAGAATATATCAATGCACTTAGGGAACTCTCTGCTTTCTTGGAGCAGGGGAATTATGATGCATTTTTAAACCAGCCAACAGAAAAGTATCAGCAGCAGCTGGAGTCTGATTTCAACCAATATATGCAGTATATCGGAGAGGAAATTAAGACAGCTGTTCAAGATGGTCGCTTTTATTATCAAATTGCAACTGCCATGTTCGCGGGAGCGATCCTGATGGTACTGGTGGTTGCCTGGGCAGCTCATTGGTGGCTAAAAAGAAATCTGCTCAAACCATTCGCTAATATGCGCAGTCACTTCCAGAATGTTGCGGAAGGAAAATTGAACAAAGAAGTTTCTGTTTTCACTCATGATGAAATCGGTGAAGTTTTCTCCAAATTGCGTGAAATGCAACGTTCACTGGTGATCTCCATTGCTTCGGTGAAAGAGAATACTAACTTGATGTATAGCGGTATTCAGGAAATTACTCAGGGTAACACTGATCTCTCTTCCCGCACGGAAGAGCAGGCGGCGTCACTGGAAGAAACAGCTGCAAGTATGGAACAACTGACGGCAACGGTAAAACAGAATGCGGAAAATGCCCGTCAGGCCAGTGAATTGGCAGTGTCTGCATCAAAAACAGCTTCTAAAGGCGGCGAGTTGACAATCAACGTCGTGGAGACGATGGATGCAATTGCCAATAGCTCACAGAAAATCAGTGCCATTATCAGCGTTATTGATGGTATTGCATTTCAGACTAACATTCTGGCGCTTAATGCGGCAGTAGAAGCTGCACGGGCAGGTGAGCAAGGCCGCGGTTTCTCCGTTGTTGCTGGTGAAGTCAGGGATCTCGCTCAACGAAGCGCCGAAGCGGCAAAAGAGATTAAAACGTTAATTAGTGAATCCGTTCAGCGGGTGAGTCAAGGTTCTGAACTGGTCAGTGATGCAGGGAAGACCATGAATGAATTGGTCGCTTCGGTAAACCGGGTCACGGATCTGATGGCCGAAATTGCTGCGGCATCTGATGAACAAAGTCGCGGTATTCATCAGGTGGCACAAGCGGTTACGCAGATGGATCAGGTTACTCAGCAGAATGCTGCATTGGTTGAGCAGTCAGCAGCAGCAGCAGCGGCGCTTGAAGATCAGGCCGATATTCTGGTGAAAACAGTAGCACAGTTTGAATTACCTGATAATTCAGAAAATAAACTTGAGAATGAACTTTCACTTACGCTGAGATCTGCGGACAGCGAAGGGGCGGTCAGTCAGACTCGCTGAGGCCAGATGAAACCAAATTTAATTGCTTCAGCGACAAGTTTGCCATCTTTGCCACTGAACCACATGATTCAGCGTTATACCCTATCAGATGCGCATTTTGAGCGCATCTGCCAGTTTATATATCAACGTGCTGGTATTGTGCTTGCTGCCCATAAACGGGAGATGGTCTACAACCGTTTAATTCGGCGTTTACGGGTGCTTGGAATACGTGATTTTGGGCAATACCTGTTTATTCTTGAGAATGATACTGACAGTGAGGAGTGGCAGGAATTTATCAATGCGTTGACGACTAATCTGACGGCTTTTTTCAGGGAAGCGCATCATTTCCCTTTGTTAGCTAAACATGCAAGTAAGAAGAATGGCTCGTACCGGGTGTGGAGTGCGGCAGCATCTACAGGGGAAGAGCCGTATTCAATTGCTATGACGCTAAGTGATGTACTAGGGCATCGTTTTCAGCAGGTAAAAATTATTGCCAGTGATATCGATACCCATGTATTGGAAAAAGCACGTAAAGGTGTTTATCGGCTGGATGAGTTGCGTCAACTGACAGATCAGCAGAGAAAACGTTACTTTTTTAAAGGCGTTGGAGCTTATGAAGGTTACGCCCGTGTCCGGCCTCAACTTGCTGACATGGTGACATTCCAGCATTTAAATCTGTTAGATCCCAATTGGCCGCTTGAAGGTAAGTTTGATGCTATCTTTTGCCGTAATGTAATGATTTATTTTGATAAAAAGACGCAGGAACGGATACTGCGCCATTTTGTTGCTTTATTAAAACCCGATGGATTACTCTTTGCCGGGCATTCCGAAAATGTCACTCAAATAAGCCGGGAATTCTACTTGCAAGGACAGACTGTTTATGGTGTAGGTCGGGCAAGGAGAGGTCATGAATAAGATAACTGTCCTTTGTGTTGATGATTCAGCGCTTATGCGCCAAATCATGCGGGAAATCATCAATAGCCATCCAGATATGGAGGTAGTGGCTTGCGCGCCCGATCCACTGGTGGCACGTGATCTGATTAAAAAACATAATCCACAAGTACTCACGCTGGATGTTGAAATGCCACGCATGGATGGCATTGATTTTTTGGAAAAATTAATGCGTCTGCGGCCAATGCCTGTGGTGATGATCTCTTCTCTGACAGCCAAAGGTTCTGAAATCACATTAAGGGCATTGGAGCTTGGCGCCGTTGACTTTGTCACCAAACCTCAATTAGGTATTCGTGAAGGAATGCTGGCTTACAGTGAACTTATTGCGGAGAAAGTGCGGACGGCGGCACAAGCTAAATTATCTGTGCAAACAACTACACCGGTAAACTTTGCCCCTTTAAGTTTTAAGCCTCTGCTATCCAGCGAAAAACTGATTGCAGTCGGTGCTTCTACTGGCGGAACGGAAGCGATAAAGAATTTGTTGCAACCGTTGCCGGTAACCAGCCCGGCACTACTGATTACGCAACATATGCCTCCGGGTTTTACTCGTTCCTTTGCTGAACGACTGAATAAACTTAGCCAAATTACAGTAAAAGAGGCCGAAAACGGTGAACGGATTTTGCCAGGGCACGCCTACATTGCTCCAGGTGATCGCCATATGGAACTGTGTCGTAATGGTGCTGATTATCAGGTTCTGATAACTGATACGCCGGCTGTTAATCGCCATCGTCCGTCTGTGGATGTGTTGTTCCGGTCAGTAGCTAAATTTGCTGGAAGAAATGCTGTTGGTGTATTACTTACAGGAATGGGCAATGATGGCGCGGCGGGTTTGCTGGAGATGAAACAAGCCGGAGCGTACACATTGGCACAGGATGAGGCGAGCTGCGTGGTGTTTGGTATGCCAAGAGCTGCAATACAAATGGGGGCTGTGGATGAAGTCATGGATATCCTCAAAATGAGCAAGAAAATGCTGGCAAAAATAAGCTCGGGGCAGTCTGTCCGTATTTAACGGTTGCCGGATAAATTTAATTTTTTAAGCAGCTCGGTGCTGACTGGTAAATAATTTCAAGGAGTTTTTATGGCGAATAAGGATCTTAAATTTCTGGTGGTTGATGATTTTTCAACCATGCGTCGCATTGTTCGTAACCTTTTAAAAGAATTGGGCTTTAATAATGTAGAAGAAGCTCAAGATGGGGCAGAAGCCCTGACTAAGATTCGCTCATCACAATTTGACTTTATTATCTCTGATTGGAATATGCCTAATATGGATGGTCTGGAGTTGCTAAAAGTCATTCGTGAAGATGCGCAATTGGCTAAGATACCTGTTTTGATGGTGACAGCGGAGGCGAAGAAAGAAAATATCATTGCTGCGGCGCAGGCCGGGGCAAGTGGTTATGTTGTTAAACCTTTTACCGCTGCTACTCTGGAAGAAAAGCTCAATAAAATATTTGAAAAACTGGGCCTCTAAGGAGACATAATGAGTGTAAATCCAATCATGCCGAGGGATGAGACCATTAGCGCCAGTGAAATTATCAGCCGGATCGGTCAGCTTACGCGTATGTTGCGTGATAGTTTACGTGAGCTGGGATTAGATCAGACGATCGCTCAGGCCGCCGAGGCAATACCCGATGCGAGAGAACGTTTGGACTATGTTGTGCAGATGACAGCACAGGCAGCTGAAAGGGCGCTTAACTGTGTTGAGGCGGCGCAACCTCGTCAGAATGAGTTGGAATCATCGGCAATTTTACTGACCAAACGTTGGGATGAATGGTTTGAAAATCCGGTTGAATTGCCTGTCGCGCGCTCATTGGTTACCGATACCCGGAATTACCTCAATACTGTACCTGAACATACGGCTTTCACTAACGCTCAACTGCTAGAGATTATGATGGCGCAAGACTTTCAGGATCTTACCGGCCAGGTTATCAAGCGGATGATGGATGTTATTCAGGAAATAGAAAAACAGTTGGTGATGGTATTAATGGAAAACATGCCGGCTGATCAGATGGCGAAAACTAAGAAAGAGGCTGACAGCTTGCTAAATGGTCCTCAGGTGAACCAAAACGGTGTGGGCGTTATTGCTAATCAGGCTCAGGTTGATGATTTACTGGATAGCTTAGGTTTCTGAATAAAAGTGGCAGGATAAACCTGCCGCTCAGGATTAAAGGCTTTCTGTAAAGTCCCTTATAAGCAAAGATATCGCGGTGGGTGGGTGAAAGCGAGAATCAATTAACTTATATCAGAAAAGATATTTAAATCTGGCGCGTGCGCCGTAGCGTCGGTCATTATTACTGTTGGCAATTTTGTTGTTAGCATCGGCCTCCAGCATAGAGACATAGGCACCAAGATAGAGATTAAAATTCTGCATATTCATGATGTCAGGAATCAGATATGACATATGGATGGTATTTATATCGTATTTACCCGGTTCATTGAATGGGTGATCGATACGTGCGTTCATATCGTCGGTATTGAACGTTTCGATATTATTGTGGGCATAGATATAGCCCAGTTCGAAGCGATGCCAAGTTACATTGATTCCGGCGGTGAAGTTCTGTTCGCCTGAGGCATCCAAATAGGCGGTGTTCAGGTTGGCGACAATGCCATCATCTGGGTTGGTTGCCAGACTGTTCCAACTCAGTGTCATGCCGTAGCCATTGCGTTTGGATTGATCAATCCATTGCCCTTGGGCATTCTGGTAGCCGTAAGCGTTGTTGATCACATTACTCTCCATCGCTATTGCTGCTTTGAATTGGTCTTTTTTCCAGGCTGCTACTGGGCGCAGATAAGCAACATTTTTCTTATTATCCAGTGTATTGCCATGGTAGGTTTTATCCTGGAATAGCGAAGTGCCGTCTTCGAGCAGCGTGTTGAGTTCGAAATACCAGTTGCCGGCGTATTTGCTTAACATCAGGTTACCGCCGTGGTTACTGCGGCCACGTCCTTCTTTCATCATGTAGATATAACCGAAACCATCGGCATACAAATCATTGGCGGTATTACCAGAATATTGAATAAAGGTGTCCTGGTTGAGTGGAAACATATCGTAGGCTTCGAAACGCCCGATTTTGGCTTGCCAGTTTTTCTCGTTACCGAAGAAGAAAGCGGCGTCATCGAGATTCATTTTGCCGGTCATGTCTGCCAATGGTTGCACACTGAAACCGGCAAAGTCGCCGTTCTGATTGCGACGGTAGCCATCCAGTCCAATCAAGATGCGGCCATTAATATTCCAACGTTCTTTGTCGCCAGGTTTCCAGTCTTTATTATCGCTGGTTTTCAGTGAAGTCAGTTGACCGTTTCGGCTAGTGCCGTCGAGATTGAATTCTACATCACCGTACAGTTTTAGATCGCCAAAATCATTCAGTTTCAAATTGCTGGGTGATGAGGCACTATTTTCCAGCGAAGAAGTCGTGCTTTGTGCTACTTGTGTGGCCTGTTGTTTGGTTTTAGCGTGCTGTTCCAGTCGCTGTGCGTGTTGCTCAGCGGCTGTAGCCCGCGCTTCCGCTTGAGCGGCTCGTTGTTCTGCTTGTTGTAGTCGCTGTTCGAGCGCATCAAGGCGTGCTTCGATGCTATTGGTGGGTGAAGCAAGGGCAGAGGCTGGAAATATTAATCCTAGTGTGACAATCAGATAGCGAAGGTTTTTCATGATATTCTGCCCTTTTGGGATATTGGTTATTATATCGTAGTTAAATTATCAAGCTGGTTTTTTAGATTAATAAAGATAATTGAGTTGATAAGCAGATAGCAATTAAGTTTATTAACTAGGTCAGACTATTGTGATCAAATACGCAAATTTGTTATGAAAGATAAGTAATGATGGGATGGATGCGCTTCATCATGCATTTAGGTTTGCATTTGCAAGAAAGCGGTTAATTTATCGACGTTGGGTAGTGCAGTTATTGCGCCTTTGGCAATAGTTGCTAATGCGCCACCGGGACATTTCAGGTAGTTATTTGAATTTTCAGGAACTAAATCGACAACGGCGTCCCCTAATATCCATACACGATCGATCATGTTTAATCCTTGCTTTTCATCAAGACCAAAAATATCCTTAGCTTCTTTCGCATATTGAATATTGCTAGATGTATTCAGCTATCATTGATTATGTATGAGTGGTATATCACTGAAAACCACTGCTGAACCATGGGAGCTGTTCATTATATCCTTTGTTATTTAAAGTAAGAAAAAATATCTGAAATGGAAATAATTGCATGAATTAATCATTTTACCAAGTGTGAAAGTGATATTCCTTTTTATCATTTTTTTAATTTACTATTTGAATGATTTTGATAATATATTCAAAAGGTTATGAAATATATTTTTATATGTTGATATCCCACTAATTGCATTATAATATCAGTACTGTTTATGATGATAAATTCATAATAATCATACAGTTAAGTTTTTGGGTGCCCTTTTTGTGATCACTCCCGCATTACTACAATTTTTTTTATGATAAAACATGGGAGATAATAAGCTAAATTTTTGTAAAATATCGTTATTAATACTGTGTAATTTTATCAACTCAATTTAATGTATTACTCGATACAGCGAGGTTATTATTGACATTCATCACAGAATAGAATGAGTTTTGATGTGAGCATAAAGTCTTAAATTCGATTGATATAATAGATGCTATTATTGGAGCCATGCCTTGGTTAAGTATAAAAATATCTAATGAATGGTTTGTCGGGAAAATTTGTTCATTAAAATAATTTAGCAAAGTAATGAATGATTCCAGTATCTTAACCATTGCAGGATTCAAAGACATAGGTAAAAACCTGTTTTTTAATCATAACGTAATCATGGAAATACCGGTGTTTATTGGCTCCGCTTTTAGCGAATGGCTATTGTTCAACGGTTGGAGTTTTTTAAATGGCGTCACATTGTGTTCAGGACAATGCTCAAAATTCGGGAAACACTGCGACAATCAAAGCTATTCATGGTCATGGAGATAATTTTGCCCACCACGTCAGGCGTATAAACGTTATTAAGAATCGTGACCGTATATCGCCATCTTTATGTAATCCATATGGCGGGATTACTCGTGTTCACTTCTTTATCGGGATCGATAGTCTCTCAGGCAGTTATGACAGGGACTACCCCGTGTTTGCTTCTTTATCAGGCATTAAGCGCAATAACGACAACTACCACGTTAACTATTTGTGAGGAAAAAGAGAGTGATAGACGTACAGATCAGTGAAGTACCTCTTAAGGAGCACAGTCCTTCAATGGATAATTGTTTGGATGAACAAAAGTTACTTTATGACATGCTGCTGTCACGGGAAATTGATAACCGTAGTGCGTTAGTAACGCGACAAGGCCGTGCTTGGTTCCATGTGTCGGCTGCTGGACATGAAGGGCTGGCAGTGCTGCCGCAGCTTATGGAAAAGAATGATGTGCTGGTTCCTTACTATCGTGATCGGGCATTAGTATTAGCGCGTGGTATGTCTACTGTTGAAATGGCAAGGGAACTTATGGGAAAGGCCACTTCTCACTCAGCCGGCCGGACCATGTCGAATCATTTTTGCGACAAAGAGAACAATATCTTTTCGGTAGTCAGCCTGACCGGAACCCAATGTATTCCCGCAGCCGGAGCTGCCTGGGCAAGCGCGTTGGACAATAAAAATGGGCTTGTCGTGTGTGGTGTCGGCGATGCCGCAACCCGGCAGGGAGAATTTTATGAAGCGGTCAGCTTTGCGGTTGAAAGGCGTTTGCCGGTTGTTTTTGTCGTTTCTGATAATAAATTAGGTATTAGTACGTCAACGGCGGCAATGGCGCCGTATCGATTGGGAATTTTTAACGAGTGCTTGATTCGCCGGGTTGACGCCCGCAAGCCGGAGACCGTGTTTCCTGTTGCACAGGAGGTATTCCATAAAGCACGATTTGAGCGAACTCCTTGCATTTTGGTTTGTCGTATGGACCGGTTAGATTCTCATTCCAATTCGGATTCTCACAAACTGTACCGTTCCCAGGAAGAACTAGAGGCGTTACAAGATCCTATTGAGAATTACGTCGCCTATTTAAAGGAAAAGGGGGCGCTTAATGATCAGGATTTGGCTGAACAAAAAGAGAGCATTAAATCTGATGTCGCGGAAATATTTGAGCGTGTTTATCACGAGGAAGAGCCTGATCCTGAAAGTGTAAGTACCTATTTGTGCAATCGTCAGGGGGCTTCTGTCGTACATGTTGAGATGGAAGCCGAAGAGACACAGGTTAAAGCGGTCAATCAGGTTTTGGATGAGGCGTTGAGCCAGCATCCGAATGTGCTGTTATTTGGCGAGGATATTGAGGATCCTAAAGGGGGTGTTTTTGGTTTCACCCGTGGCTTATCCACCCGCTATCCTGATCGCGTCATTAATGCCCCTCTTTCTGAAGCCACGATTATCGGCTCATCTGTTGGGTTGTCCGCTTGTGGCTGGCGTCCGATTGTTGAACTGCAATTTATCGACTTTGTTGGGCTGGGTCTCAACCAGTTACAGTCACAACTTGGCACTTTAAGTTGGAGAACGGTGGGGAAATGGCGCTGCCCGGTGGTGATATATGCGCCTTATGGCGCTTATCTCCCAGGAGGCGGTATATGGCACAGTCAGAGCTCGGACGGTATCTTAGCGCATATTCCCGGTATTAATGTTCTTGTTCCAACGACGCCCGCCGATACTATTGGGTTGTTCCGTACAGCGTTAAGTCTGGATATGCCGAGTCTGATCCTGATCCCTAAACACCTTATGAGAGAGCGTCATGAGCGCCGGCAGGTGAGTCCAGTGCCTCTCGGCCAGGCAAATATCGTCAGGTCAGGAAAGGATATTACGCTGGTTGCCTGGGGAAACACCGTTCAACTTGCGACTATGGCTGCTCTTCAGGCGGAAAAAAACAATATTGACATTGAAGTGATTGAATTACGTAGTCTGGTACCTTGGGATAAACAACGGATTGCAGAATCTTTACGCAAAACCGGGCGGCTTATCGTTGTACAAGAGGATACCCGGACGGCCAGTGTTGGCGCATCCATTGTTGCTGATCTTTTGGATGAGAATGACAATTTCTTCTCTTTACTGGCGCCTCCGCGCCTGGTAACGCGTGAAGATATTCATATTCCTTTTAATCCTTGTTTAGAGAAAGCTGTTTTGCCCGGCACGGATGACATTTTGGCCTCCGTATATGCGGTAATGAGCTAAGGAGAACTTATGGCACAGTTGCTTATTCCCCCGATGGGAGAAGGAACCACTGAAGTTGTCATCACCCAGCTACTTAAGCAGGTGGGAGATCATGTTAAGCGTGATGAACCTGTTTATGAAATGGAGACGGATAAGGCCGCCTTTACCATTGAATCTGATGTTGAGGGGATCCTGGAAAAATGGCTAGCTGCGGAAAATGATATTATTCCTGTTGGGTCGGCTATTGCGGTCATCAGAGCTGCCGGTGAGTTGGCGGAGCCTTCCCCTGTCAGTGAAGAGTTGACGCCTCCGCCGGTTAGCGTGGAGAAAAAAGTGGAGGTTGCTCCTGAGGTATCTGTTCCTCCTGCGCGTATTCCGCCCAAAACCCGTCTGTATGCACAAGAACACCAAATTGAGCCCCACATTCTTAATCAATTGGCGGAAAAATATGGGATATTATTGCCCAGCCACATTGATGACTACTTGAAGCACAGCGAAACCAAATTGCCGGAAAATGGCTCTGCCAAAGATGACAATATTGGTTTCCTGTCAAAAGATCAGCAGCGCCTTAATCGCGCGTTACGGCTGAATAGCGGTATGGTACAACCTTGTTGGGCGGCTAAACCACTGTCGATTGAGCTGGTTGATAACGCCATTCGTCATCTAACCGAGAATTCTGGGCAGCAAGAGTGGATAACACCGTTTCAGGTAATCACTTACGCAGTTTCTCAGGCGCTGAAAAAATTCCCGATGCTGCGCTCAAGGCCGCTGGATCAAGAACGTTATCATACTTATACCGATATCAATCTGGGTATTGCTTTTCTGGATGAAAAAGGTGATTTGAGTTCATTAAAAGTGCCTGGAACACAGACCATGGGCTTTTTTGAGTTCAGGCAACATCTGAATAGTGTACTTGATCCCGACGCTGAAAGAATGCCCGTCGATATAGATGTTCCCATGATGATCTCGTATACCGGCAGCGATGGCGCTACCTCGGCTGTGCCGCTTATCGTGCCGCCATCTCAGTCAACATTATTCATCGGCGCTCCGCACAACAAAGAGATGAACCTCGTTCTGGCATTCAATCACTATTTGCTGAATGGGGTAGAAGCGGCTGAATTTCTTACAGAGATTGCTACTGAAGTTCGCGCTCTGTCTGGGCTGCAATCTGTCGCACATCAGATGGAAGGTCAATCCGCCAAACCGGTTGCCGGGCAGTTACGCACACTCTTGGCTGACTTCCTGAATTGGGACGAGGATTTTACTGAATCCATGATGCAACGCACCTGGGCTGATTTGGGCATTGATTCGCTAAAAGCGGTAAAACTTGCGGAGCTGATGTCAGTGCGTTTTCGCCGGAAATTATCGCCTACGCTGTTCTGGCGTTATAGCTCACCGCATCGGTTGATTGAGTATCTTGACATTTCCAGAACTGAAGTAGCCGAGAAGAAACATTCCTTAGATGACTTTATTAATGCGGTGCGTTGTCTTGATGGCGAAGCAGCATTAGGATTGCAGCGCCTCATAGAGGGAGGTAAGCATGGATAATCTGTATCACATATACCATTCACTAAGCCCGGAGGAACAGCGGATAGCTAAATCCGCCTTGCTGGAGCATTTAGGCTCCATGACTCCATCAGTAAGCAGTTCAGGTGATACAAAACAGATGCCTATTGCTATTGTGGGCATGGCCTTCCGACTACCTGGCGCGGAAGATTCCCCAGAGCAAATGTGGGAGATCATAAGATCCGGACGTAGTGTGATAGAGGAGATTCCAGAGCAGCGGCTTGCGTCTGGAAAACCTTACATTATCCCATTGCCTAAAAAAGCATTAAAAGCTGGGTTGCTGAATAATATTGATGGTTTTGATGCGCCATTCTTTGGTATTTCTCCGCGAGTGGCCGCCATGATGGATCCGCAGCAGAGAATGCTATTGGAGCTGACTTGGCGAGCGATAGAAGATAGCGGTACTAATCCGCTGAGTTATTCGGGATCAAAAACCGGTGTTTTTATTGGCTCGTGCAGTAATGATTATCGTGAACTTGTCGCAGCGGATATGGCAATGGCGAATGCTTATGCAACGACGGGAACCCTGAATTGCCTACTGGCAAACAGGTTGTCATTCTATTACAACTTTGTTGGTCCTAGCTTGCAAATTGATACCGCGTGTTCAAGCGGATTAACGGCGCTGACTCAGGCGGTAAATTCATTGCGTTCTGGGGAATGCCAACAGGCGATAGTTGGCAGTATTAATTTGTTGAGCAACACATTTAACATGGCCGCTTATTACCGGGCAGGAATGTTATCTAAAGATGGTTGTTGCCGGGTTTTTGACGCGGACGCCAATGGCTTTGTCCGTGGTGAAGGCGCTGTGTGTCTGTTTTTGAAAACGCAAAAACAGGCATTGGCGGATCAGGATCCTATTTATGGATACGTTCGGGCATCGGCGGTAAATCATGGTGGGCGTGCTAACTCACTGACTTCACCTAACCCTGAACAGCAGATTGCATTAGTCAATGATTGCTTGCAACAGGCTGGAATCTCTGCGGAGCAAATCAGTTACCTGGAAGCGCACGGTACGGGAACTTCGCTGGGCGATCCAATTGAATTTAATGCGCTTAATGAAGTCTTTAATCGTGATCAGTCAGGAAACATGCGGCAACCTTGCTATATTGGCTCAATAAAAGCCAATATTGGGCATTTAGAGGGGGCGGCGGGGTTAGCGGGTATCGTTAAAGTTTTATTGATGTTGCAGCATAAATCCATTGTGCCTTGCGCGGCATTTCAGCGTCTGAACCCTGAAATTGACAGCGCTGACACGCGCTTACAACTGGCTACAGAGGAAAACGCTTGGCTGGTGGATGTAGGGCAAAAACGTTTTGCTGGGCTTAGCTCTTTCGGATTGGGTGGAAGTAACGCACATGTTATTTTGGAGGAGGCGCCGACCAAAGTTCAGCAACAGATTAAAGCCAGTTCGGAGAGATATTATTATCCCATCGCGGCCAATAGCCAGGTATCGTTGCAAAAAATAGTGGTTATGCTGGGAGATTTTATTGAAAACGATGAAAACATCGATCTGCAAGCGGTTAGTTGGACATTACAGTTTGGCAGGGCGGCGCTCCCCCATCGGGCACTGTTTGTTGCAACATCACGGCAGGATCTCCTAAACCAACTACGTGATTTTGCTTCGTCTGCTGCAACCAAAGAAGATCAATGGCTTCATATGGCAGAGGACGATTCTCGATTCTTATGGTTACAAGGTCAGGATATAGATTGGCGCACTTGCTGGCCTTCCGGGCAGAAACCGTTACGCATTCGACTGCCCAAATATGCTTTTGAACATCGGCGTTACTGGTTACCTAACAACGAATCTGTGGTTGAAAAATCGTAGCTTGGGCCTCTCTTTTTCGTATTAAATTCCCTGTTGCAAAACAGGGAATTTATCAGGCCGCTGACCAACCCATTTAATGTATAGCGGTGTTGCATAACAAATGCGAAATAATAACGCTGAAAATAATCCAGTTTATATTCGGTTAAATCATCTATTTTAGGGTTTTGTTATTCATATTTTTCATAAACAATTATTTAACTGGTTTATGAAAAATTTTATTCCCGGTTGAGAATGTTATTAAAGTCGGTGTTTTTTAATGTATTATTTGATTAGCCTGATTAATATTTTTATTTATCTTTTTTCGGAATTTATAGGTATTAATAAAGCCAATTGTTTTTCTGATTTTTTACTGATGGATTTATGATCGGTAGGTTTTAAGCTGTTATTAAAAGCCACTTTTTTAACCTCTGGTTTTAATCGGTGTAATAAGGTTTTTAGTCGTTGGTTTTACTGCTTTTAATGCCTGATTTTTATTAAATTTAATCATCATGGGATATCGTATTTTTCGTTCAATGAACGTTAATTATATCTGTTTTATCTTTATTGTTGACGTAGTTTTACTGGTAATCCTGAACGGTTTTTATCGGTCTCTATTATTTATTTTGTCTTTATAAATCAATCAAAAAACAGCTTAATGGTATAAATGTATCTCTTTGTTTTTTCGGATAATATTACTTTTCTCGCTGATTTATTTTAAATTTTTCCTAATGGTTAATGGTTAATGGTTAATGGTTAATGGTTAATGGTTAATGGTTAATGATCTTTGATTAAATTTAATCAACATGATTTAAAAAAACTTAATTATGGTTAAATGCGTATTTTATATAGAATAACCTCAGCTTCGTTTAAAAATAGCTATATCACAATCCCGTAAATTCAAGCTCGGTTTTTTAGGTTGGAATGTATAAGCAATTAGGCCAGCGACGATTTCCAATAAAAAAC